>CAYVIY010000035.1:0-3085 GCA_964451765.1 Candidatus Undinarchaeota archaeon | reverse complement strand
AGGCAGCGTCAAAGCTGAAAACAGTTTACAGGCAGATCTACGGGAGAAGAATCGGGAAGAAAACGTCCGAACTCAACGTGGTTGAAAATCTCCGCAGAATGCTCAGTGAGATAAAAAAAGAGCTTCCACACACGAACAGGCAGGTAGTGATAGGAAGAAAACGGTTCGGCAGGATATTCTACGCGAGCGGGAAAGAAGGGCGGATTCCCGCAAAGGTCAGGGAAATTGTTGAAAAAAATGAGGGAAGAGCAAAGGAGATCCTGAAAGGAGTAAAGAGAGGACCTTTCAGAATAACTCCGAGCTACAGAAGGGCTGCAGAGATGCTTGAACACTACGGGATCGTGGAGCTGAAAAAGATTTCAGGACAGCTGCACGCTGTTGAACCCGGATCCGTTGAAGCGGACATATCTGTGAGGGAATCAAAAAGAGGCTTTCCCGATCACTTCACGGTTTACAGACCTTTCAGGGTAAGCGTGCTCGTCCTGAGAAACGGTCCGGAAAAGATGAAACTGTCCTTCGATGTTGCCGCGTGGGATCCCATTGACAGGATCTTTTATCTGGGAATGGACAGGGAGTACGTGGGAACGGGGGAGGTTGAAACCCTGATCAGAAACTACCTCCTTCTCAGAATCCCCGCAAAACTCGTGATATTCTGCAGGAGCATCAGCCAGCGAGCGCGGGAGATTGCGGGCAGGTGGGGTGTGGAGATCAAAGAACACAATTAAAAAGGCGCACTGTGAATTATTGTGTGGACCTGATAGAAAAGATATGTGAAAAAACAGGAAAAACAAAGGAAGAGATCTGGGAACTTGTCGAGAAAAAGAGAAAAGAGCTGGACTACCTGATAAGCGAGGACGGGGCGATACACATAATAGCAAGCGAGCTCGGGGTAGATCAGGGAAAGAGCGTTAAGGTCAGGAACCTCAAGGACGGAATGCGCGGATTCGAGATAATCCTCAAGGTTCTCCGCGTTTTTGAAAAGAGAGAGTGGGAAAAAGAAGGGAGAAAAGGAAAAGTTCTCAACATAATCGCAGGGGACGAAACGGGCAGGGTATCTGTCAGCCTGTGGGACGGGAAGGCTGATGAGCAGATTAAGGAAGGAGACATAGTGCGAATAGTCGGGGGTTACGTGAAGCAGGGGCAGAACGGACTTGAAATAAGGGTCGGACAGAAAGCAACCCTTGAAATAAATGTTCAGAATGTTCCAGAAAGCCTCAAGAACCTGAAGAGTGGAGACATAAGTGAAAAAAGCCTGAAGCTGGCGGAGGATGGTGAAACCGTGAAGGTCAGGGCTGCCCTCGTCAGGATCTATGACAGGAGCCTGTTCTTTGAAAGCCCTGAAGGGAAACAGCTCATAGTGAGTGGAGTTCTTGATGATGGAACTGAAGCCGTGCGGGCTGTGTTTTTCAGGAAAGCCGCAGAAAAGCTGATCGGGATGAGCCGCAAGGAAGCCGTGGAGGCGGCAGAGCTTGCAGGAGAAGAGTCCATACTCGAAAGGATCCCGGCTGGAAAGGACGTGTGGATCATCGGAAGGGTCAAGGAAAATGAAACGTTCGGAAAGGAAATTGTCGTGAACTGGGTGGGAGATGTCGATCCGGCAGCAGAGGTTGACAGAAAGCTCGAAAAACTGATGGGATTAAGCTAATAAAAGCCGGCTGCAGGACATAGTATGGTAAAACACCTCCTCACTCTGGCTGACTGGAAAAGAAAGGATGTCGAAGAGGTTCTCTCTGCTGCCAGGAAGCTCAAACCCGTCAGGGACGGGTCCCTGCTGAGGAACAGAACGCTGCTCCTCCTGTTCGAAAAACCTTCCACGCGCACGAGGGTGAGCTTCGAGGTTGCAATATCCCAGCTCGGTGGGAGAAGCATATACATGGATTCCAGGACAAGCCAGCTCTCCCGTGGAGAAAGCCTCAGGGACACTGCGCAGGTTCTGAGCAGGTACGTTGATTTCATAACTGCGAGAGTTTACAGGCAGAGTGCCCTCGAGGAACTGGCAAGGTGGGCTGAAATACCCGTCATAAACGCCCTCTCTGATCTCTACCACCCCTGCCAGGGCATCGGAGACATGATGACCATAATGGAAAAGAAGGGGAACGGGAAGTTGAAGATCGCGTTTGTAGGTGATGGAAACAACAACGTAACCCACTCTCTCATGCTCATAGCGAGCCTGTTCGGGCACGATATGTGGGTTGCATCTCCACAGGGCTACGAACCTAACGGATCTGTCGTGAAAAAAGCTATTGAGAACCACCTGCATCACGGAGGGGATCTGGAGCTGACAGATGACCCTGTTGAGGCGGTAAGAGATGCGGACGTCGTTTACACGGACGTGTGGGTAAGCATGGGAAGGGAGGACGCGAAGGAAAGAATGGAAGCTTTGAGGCCGTACCAGGTGAATGCAAACCTTGTAAAGCACGCGAAAAAAGACCATATCTTTATGCACTGTCTCCCGGCACACGCGGGGCAGGAAGTCACGCAAGAAGTTCTATACAGCAAGAACTCTGTAGTGTTCGATCAGGCAGAAAACAGACTGCACGCTCAGAAAGGGATACTGGCTTACTTAGGGGGAGCCGTCCAAAGCCCGTAAAGGAAACCTGCAGAAAACGCAAGATATCTTAACGGAAGCAAAGCTCCAGCAACAAACCCATATACGGATAAACTGCGGGCCATACCGTAAAAAGATCCAGCAACAATCCATATGGGCAAAGATATGAGTGCAACTGGGCTCCAGAGAAGAACAGCAATCACTTTCTTTCCGTACGTTGTTTTGAAAGTCACATTCCCTGCCCTTGCATCTCCGTATCCATAAAGAAAGTACTGCTTCAGCCACCTCAACAAGGTGGGGCGCATCCTCCAGTAAACCACAGCATCCTCTGCAAAAACGAACCTGTATCCTGACTTCTTCAACCTTGCATTGAACAGCGTATCCTCCCCGGTGTAAAGATGCTCAGGATATCTCCCCGCATCCTCCCAGGCTTTTTTCTCAAACAAAATGCTCCGGGAGCTTGGATTGTCCCGGGCAGAAACACGGACGAAAACTGCCTGAACCCTTTCTACAAAACTTTTCGCCATTGGTTTGAAG
>CAYVIY010000034.1:0-5815 GCA_964451765.1 Candidatus Undinarchaeota archaeon | reverse complement strand
GAATGGTAGTACGTTTCAGAGATTATTTCCAGCCTGCCGGTGGCGTGAAGCTCCTGAAGCAGCTCGATCACTTTCGGGCGGTACTTCGCGGCCTGATCGAGAAAGGTTCCCGTGAATGATAGATTCACTCTGAAATCCGTGTCCTCCGCAAGATCCCTCATTATCTTCAGGGTGGGTATGTAACTCTTGCGGGAAACCCGCCTGAATATCCTACCATTGAGCTCATCGTCAAAATAGTCACCATGCCTCCCTATATCTATGAACCTGTACTTTTTTATTCTCCAGGGCTGATGCATAACTGCACACAGTGCAACCTTTGGCATTCAAAGCAACCTCCTGTAAACTTTAAGTACTTTGCTGGCAGTATTGTCCCATCCAAGGTGCATTACTTCCCTCTTACCGTTGTGTCCCATAACTTCCGCAAGAGGTTTGTAGTGCAGGACCTCCAGTATTCTCGATGCCATGAGCTCGATGTCCCAGAAATCCACCTTGAAGCAGTTGTGAACGACCTCGGCAACACCTGAACTCTTGGAAACTATGACCGGCTTTCCCGCTGCCATGGCCTCGAGGGCAACGATGCCGAACGGTTCACTGACACTCGGCATGACAAAAACGTCAGCCACTCTATATGCTGCCAGCAGTTCCTCATCTGGGATTCTGCCCGTGAATATGACTTTATCCGCGATCCCGAGATCTATTGAAAGGTTAATAAGATGGACCATATCCGGACCGGAGCCTATTATCACGAATCTCACGGAAGGATCCCGAAGGATGACTTCTCGCGCAGCCTGAAGAAGGTGCCACAACCCCTTCTGAACAGTCAATCTCCCGACGAACAGTACGACCTTGTCTCCCGGCTTTTTCACACCACCTATCTTCCGGTTGAACCTTGCCGGATTTATGCCGTTATACGCAACGTGAATTTTTGATGGGTCTATTCCGTACCGGGAAACCAGCTGCTGCTTCGTGTACCTGCTGGTGACCACCACGGCATCAGCTTCCTGCATTCCTTCCCTTTCCAGATCAACCACCCAGGGTCGCGGGTTGTCATTGGTCCTGTCATACTCCGTGCTGTGAATGTGAACCACAAGCGGCTTCCCCGTGGAACGCCTGATGAGGATTCCCGCAGGGATGTTCATCCAGTCGTGAACGTGAATCACGTCAAAATCGATACCTTCCGCCACCTTTTTGAATATCCTGTTAAACTTCATAACTTCGTCCCGTCTTTCAAGGTCGTAATAGTATTCATCCCAGCTGATGTCATACACTCCGTAGGCGAGACGGAAGGGAACCTCCACAACTTTGACATTCCTGTTGAGGTCACCCTTCCACCCCAGCTGCGGAATCAAAACCGTCACCCCGACTCCACGCTTTCCAAGACTGTTGGCTATCTCATAAACCGCTCTCCCCATCCCTCCTGAAAACACAGGGTAGAGCTCACTCGTTATCATCAGCACTTTCAACCTTCTTCCCTCCTGACAGTTATCCGCCACCCCCCGATCCGGATCGTTCTGTCTCCGGGAGTGATTCTGAACCTGCTGTTGAACTCCACTCCATCGAGAGCGAGCAGGATTTCAGGTATGAATGCCTGCGACCAGAGCTGGTGTGAAGCCCCGAGGGGATAGCCAGCCTCCGTGAAGGTCTCGGGAATCCCCCCCACCGTCCGGACACCCATCTTGCCAATCCAGTTCGAAAGCAGAATCTTCGCAGCGTTTTCATCATACCTTGCAAGGTACCTCAACCCGAAATACGTTGACAGACCCCATATCCGCGCGTGGTACTCGTCTCCCGATTCAAGTCTGCTCACCGCCCTGACACCGAACTCTCCCTTCAGCTCATTGAGAAATTTTTGGTACGTGACGTCGTCGGGAATCTGCATATGAGCAATTAACGGGGGTATTAAAGAATTTACCGTGAATCTGTATTTTCCCTCAAGTGAATCCACAAAAAATCCACTCTGAGGGTAATACTCCAGAACCGATGACCTCACAGCTTTCGCAGCGTCCCTCACCTTTTCGTTTTTCAATATCTTTCCCCACTCTGTGAAAGCCACTGCCCACAGGGACTCAACCTCCACTGCATACTTCCTGTGGAGTGTATCCATCCACGTGAGTTTTGGATCGTGCTGAACCAGCCCGTCTTCAAGACTTTCCAGCCCGAATGACAGTGCGTTCAGCACGGGCTTTTTCAGTGATCCCAGCTTTGAACCGGTGAATTTCACATAATCGTGAACCGCGAGCAGAAACAGAGGGGTCGAGTCCGCGGACTCCCTGTCACCCGGAACGATCATCGGGATCGCACCGTTCTCAAGCTGGCTGGAAGCAATGGACTTGAGAGCGTTAAACGCTTCCTTCTCAAACCCTGCCATCAGAAGGGGCTTGAACATATACAGGAAGTCACGGGTCCAGAACTCGTTGAAGTAAGGGAATCCCGCAATGACCCCGGGAGCATCACGCGAGTAGAAGAACTGCGACAGGGTCACTGCAAGCTCAGGTGCCAGCTTGCTCGCAGGAACTGACTTTGCGCGGTATCTCTTTCTCAACGCCGCCACCACACTTCTCAAGTTTTCTTTTTCATACCCGAGCCACAGATTCACAGTTCGACCCCTGAGGCGGAAAAGACCGGGTATGAATTTTTCCTGTTCTCCTTCCTGCCAGTCATATCCCTGCTCAAGGGCGTATCTTCCCGGAGTGTGAATCTCCTTTCGGGGGAAGGGGAGAAATTCACTCCCGGAAACTTCGATCTTCACAGACCCCACGTTGTTGGAAACGACCACAGTGTCCTTCCCGCTACCTATGCTGTAGCCCCTGCCGTGAATGTCCTCATCGCGATACCGGATATTGGCTGCAACCTCCACTTCACAGCGAACGGTTTTAGGGATGCTCACTTTGACAAACAGACCCGACTTCCCCACAACCACCTGCTCTGTCACCTCACCCAGATGGGTGCCGTACCTGTGAACAGCCTTCACGCCATCGTATTCAAGGCTGTGAAAATTTTCAGGAGACAACCACTCGCCATCAACCTTGAACGCGAAGTACTCGATCAGCTTTTTACCAACATCCCAGACTCCGCACCACTTGCTACCGAAAGCCCCATTCGCAAATCGAAACAAAAAGAAGCCATTATTGGATAGTAAATAGGTTTTATCACGAGAAGATTGCTTTTCGAGAAGTTTACGCCACGAAGAGGCTTTCATATCAGCCGCAAACTGCATAACTTTAAATATATGTCGGTTTTCGAACTTACATGGTAACTGTTAGTGTGATTAAGGCAGATGTTGGTGGCTATCCTGGCCACCATTCAGTGCACCCGGACCTCATGAAAGCTGCCACGGAGGTCCTCCAGAATGCAAAAAATAACGGAGTTTTGCAGGATTTCAGAGTCCTCAGCTGCGGAGATGACCTGCAGCTGATCATGACACACTGGAAAGGCACTGACAATCCAGAAATTCACGGGCTCGCATGGGATGCGTTCAAGAGGGCAACGGATGTTGCCAGAAACCTGAAGCTGTACGGTGCAGGTCAGGACCTGCTAAGCGATGCGTTTTCAGGGAACATAAGGGGTATGGGACCTGGAATTGCAGAGATGGACATTGAAGAAAGACCGAGTGAGCCGATTGTGGTCTTCATGGCAGACAAGACAGAAGCAGGGGCGTGGAACTTTGCACTTTACAAGATGTTTGCAGATCCATTCAACACTGCAGGACTTGTAATTTCTCCAAAGCTCAACAGCGGATTCAGGTTTGAAATATATGACCTCTACGAAAAGAAGAAAGTGTTCATGGACACCCCGCAGGAGATCTACGAAATGCTGGCACTGATTGGATCGAGTGGTAGGTACGTTATCAAGAGGGTTTACACTAAAGAAGGAAAAATCGGAGCGGTGACAAGCACGGAAAGCCTCAACAGAATAGCGGGAAAATATGTGGGCAAGGATGACCCTGTTATGATAGTGAGAAGCCAGCACGAATTCCCCGCCCTGGGTGAAGTGCTGGAGCCGTTTGCATTCCCCTACATTGTGAAAGGGTGGATGCGCGGGTCACACCACGGACCGTTCATGCCAACCAGCTTCAAGGAGGCAACACCCAGCAGGTTTGACGGTCCACCAAGGGTCATGGCTGCAGGCTTCCAGATTGCGAACGGGTACCTCGTGGGTCCCGTCGACATGTTCGATGACCCCGCGTTCGACAGGGCAAGGCAGAAAGCCAACGAAGTGGCGGATTACATGCGCATGCACGGGCCGTTCGAGCCTCACAGGCTTTCGCCAGATGAAATGGAGTACACGACACTGCCCGCGGTTCTTGAAAAACTGAAGGACAGGTTCCAGCCCATACAGGGCAAGATGTGAACCTTTTTTCTTATCTATATATTTTTATTTTTTTAATCCCCTTTGTTACGGTTCGTGATACCACCGGGAAATCCGGTTTTTTCGGCGAGTACCATCCCATTGCAGGGTCTATGTACAGTGAGCGTGCACTCTCCCCATCAAATGATAGCACCTCTATGAAGGCGTGGTTGTTGTCGCTCTCATACGCAGCCTTTTGAGCAAGCTCGTAAACATCCCCTTTTTCAGCAGCTCGCGTGGCCTGATAACTCGTAATAAACCCCATAGATCCGAGTGTAAGATCAACAATAGCTGAGGAAAGATCACAGAAATTTTCAAACCCGTTTTGACTCAGCTCGCCCCGAACAGCTTTGTAAACTTTCGAAAGGTCTATTTTCTCACTCTCTCTGTCATACATAGACCGTATTTCCTTCACCAATTCACCAAAAAATTCCCGGTACTTCTCCCTTTCCCCGGTCCTGTCACTTCGCCAAGCATTCCTTTTTTCTTTCACAAGCACGTGAGAACCCACATAATCCATGACCACGTCAACTATGTCTTCTACACTCTTTTTTTCAGAATACCTCCTTTCAAATCCTCGGATTGCAAAATCAGCAAACTCTGCGGGAACCTTACCCCGAATATACTTCTTAACGCTCTCAATACTCGTGCTCCGGGCATACGCACCTTCATCGGGTTCAACAGGCCTGTGTTTCATCACTATTTTATACATCCCGTCCTTATCTTTTGCAATCTCTGAGATCTTCAAAACCGAAAAGAGATGCTTCCCGTTAAGATCGTACCAGAAATTTTCATCCTTAAGACTACTCCCGTCCACGTAAAGCTCCATAGTTATTGGCTCCGTGGGGACGGGTATTGACACAACTGAAAAATCAACAAGATCATACGTCTCCCCGAATCGTGCCTCCTTGACATTTTTTCCATCGACATAAATATAATAATCTACAGGGTGCCTGTCGCGTACACCATTTACCATAATATAGTAGTAACATTATAGTTTATAAATCTATCTCACTTTGCCCCCACCAGTCTGAGCATTGCTTCCCGCGGGTCTTCCGCCTTCACGATCCCGCTGGCAACCAGCACCCCTCTTGCGCCCAGCTCGACAGCCTTTTTCACGTCATTCCAGCTCTTAACTCCAGCCCCGACGAGCAGGGGCAGCGGGGCAACAGCCCTAACGCCCTGCGCAATGACCTCTGGCTTCGCCCTGCTGACACTCACGTCCCCTCCGATCAGCTCGGGCGGCTCTATGGCCACGAAGTCCGGCTCAAACTGGGCTACCGCCTTCGCTTCCACCACGTTACCAGCGCACACGACAGTCTGGAGCCCGACTTCCTTTGCCCGCTCGACAGCGCGCGCGATCTCATCGAGTCTGAGCCTGCGCTCACTGTGGTTTATCAGGGTCCCTTCCGCGCCCGCATCAACAACGGCTTCTGGAAGAACGTGACCGGTTCGCGAACCGAAAGAA
>CAYVIY010000033.1:0-5994 GCA_964451765.1 Candidatus Undinarchaeota archaeon | reverse complement strand
TCCTCCAGATCAATCAGCTCGGGCCGGATCTCAATGTAGTAGTCTTTCCTCGGGAGTTTCCTCCTGCCCGTTATAGTCAGGTTTCTTATGAGTCTGGGTGTGCCGAAGAGCAGGGCGTCGAAGTCCTGACTTCCTGTTGCCCAGACGTCCCCCTTTTCCGCCATGTACGCCGCCTGTGCTTCCCCCTCACTCGGTGCCTGCACCCACGGAATTCCCAGATACGTCAGGAGCTTTTTCGCATCTTCTATCATGTACGATTCCAGCTTGACCGCCTGCTGGGAATACCTGCGTATTTTTTCCGCGTTTCCCTCTTCGATCGCCTCTTTCAGCTTCTCTCTCGCTTCTTTTTTCCTTTCTTCCCTTTCCCTGAGAACGAGCTTGAATTCGGGAGGTTTTCCGTCGAACACGAAGCAGGGGCGGATCCCGTTTTCCAGAAGTTTTGCTGTCCTGTAAAGCAGTCCAGACAGGTGGGAAGTTATCCTGCCGTGGGAATCCATGAGGGGTGTACCGTCCCGCTGTCTGATTATCGTGAGAAACTGGTAAAGTGTGTTGAACCCATCTACTGCCACTTTTTTCCCGGACAGCTCCTGCAGCAGGACTTCCCTCACAGGAGCTATGTCCCTCAGCTGAACGCCCACACATGTTCCCTGCCTGCGGGTTAAAAACAGTTTCTTTCTAAAACTATTTTTACAACCTTCGTGCATTTCTAATATGAAACTCGATTTGAAAGGGCTTGATAGGGTTAAGATCGCGGGTCTCCTGCTGATTGCTGCGGTGTGGGTCTGGGCGTGGATCACAGCACGGGACGAGTTCTGGGCAGGGAGGTCTGCATTCATAACGGCGTTCATACTTCTGGGAGTTGCGATTTATGAGGTGATGCAAAATGGTGTGGAGAAATCTTAAGCTGTTTCTGCTGAACTCGCGGGTCGTGGAGCCTGATGTTGTGATGAACAGGCTGGATGAGTTCAGGTTCAACGGCGTGGAGGGGATAACGGGGTTTGAGACTTGGGAGGAGTTCAATGAGATCAGGTTCAACTACCTTTTTTCAGTTCCCAGGTACGTCAGGGTTGCCCGGTTTGAGGGAAACAGGATCGAGGAGGAAAAGGTCAAGCTGGATACGGTCGCCAACGTTGAGTTTCACATAAGATCCTCAGGAATCATCGAGAGTTACGGTTCTCCCGTTCTTGCCGAGCGCGCTCTCGAGGCTGTTTCCACCCTTGGGGACATAGATCCCGTGGTGTTTGTCCAGAGGGATTTTGAAAGGATAATGCGGATGGCATCGGACATAAGGAAAGTGCGCATATACGGGACAGAAGATGAACACGTAGTTGAGGTTGTCCTTGTGGGAGGCGGGTTGAGTGCGTCCAGGGAACTTAAGCGGTTTTCCCGGTCGGGGAAGATCCGTGAAGTGAGTGGAAAGATCGAGCTGCCCAATGGGATATACTCCTTTGCGATGTCGGAGAACCAGCTCCGCGTGTTCGTGAAGGATGTTAAAGAGTCTCAGAAGGATGTGGAGTTTCTCATAGACTCGCTTATCTCTCCTTAATGGCTTCCATCACTCTTTCCTTTTTCAGACCCTTTCTGTCGATTTTGAGGAGTGTTATTTCAGGCTCTTCTTTCATTTCTATCCACGCCGCGTATCCGTCCGCCAGAGCGCCCGGGTTCAGTATCGTGGATTTTTTTATCCTGTCAACTCCACGGGACTCGTGGATGTGCCCGCATATCACCAGATCCGGCTGGTACTCCTCGACGAGGCTTCGCAGGAACGGTGAACCTGCGTGCTGTCCGGTCCAGAGTCTGTCTGCTTCCGTGTCAAAAGGTGGTACGTGAGTGAGGAGGATCTTTTTTCCTTCTGCTTTCTTCAGAGTTTCGTGTATTGGGTCATAGCTTATGAAAACACCTTCGTCAGAGCTTATCCAGCGGGCTCCTTCAAACCCGATCACCGTAACGTCGTTCAGTTTCACCGTTTTTCCGTGGATATCCATATCCCGCATGGCTTTCCTGACCTCTTCAGGATCCTCATTTCCCGGGACTGCCAGCACGTACCTGCTGAGCTCTTTCAGTTTGGCTTCGATCGGTTTTACAAGCGATCCGGGTCCGAACGGGGTCAGGTCCCCTGCTATCAGCACCAGATCCGGCCGCTTCCCTTCTTTCTCAATGCCATCAACGAGCCTGTACAGTTTTTCGAGGTCTCCGTGTATGTCCGCGACTGCGAGTATGTTCATAGTTGAAAAAGAAAAAAGGGTTTAAAAATTCAGTAGTAAAGCGCGAGCGATTTCACGTGCTCCGGTGTGAATATGTCCTCAAGCAGGCTCTCTATGTCCGCGTCCTTCCCTTCGAGTCCGACGAGCTGGCTGCTTTCGTCTTCCATGAGCGCGAAGAGCATACCCACGGTGCTGCCATCATTCCGCGTGTAGAGTATCGCGTAGTGGGCGAATTCAGTGACATCTTCTCCTTCCGGGCTTGTGACTGCTTTTATTGAGGATTCCACAGCGCTGTAGCTGTCATTCTGGTGAATGAGCTCTATAACGATCGGAACGAACTCTTTTTTCAGGAATATGTTTTCCCCGCGGACGTCCTCAAACACCCTTTCCTTACCATCCAGTTCCACCTTCCAGCTGTTCATTCTGGCAGGTGCGCTGTGGTTTTATAACCGTTGCTAAGTTTTATAATGGACTGAAAAGAGGTTGAATGTGGACAGGAACCTGCTTACTGCTGTGGGTCTGATTGCTCTGGTTATGCTGTTCGTTTTTCCTCAGTGGACTCCCGTCCAGCCGTCCGTTAAGATAAAGAGTGCAGACCTGCAGAACGGGTCAGTGCGATTCACGGTGGATTACTCTGCCCCCTGGACGAAGTCCTGCTATCTCGTCGTTTACGGTCCGTTTGAGATAGATAAAGGGGGACATGAAGAGGGAAATAACATATACGTTCTTTCCCAGCGGAGCGGGACCATTTCTGACACGCTCGTCCTCCAGCGGAACGCGACGCTGGACAGTCTCCGGGTTGAGCTCTGGTGTGACTGGGACAGGCTTGCGGGGGACAGCTACTCGCTCGTGTCAGCTTCTTCATGAAGCTGAATTTTCTTTTCAACGATTTCCACAAGCTTTTCTTTCAGCGCTTCCCTGGGCTTTCCCGTTATCGTGCTGAGCGCGCCGGCGATTTCAGGCACGTACTTGAGGAATATCGACCTCCTCTTCTTCTTGATCTGTGCCCTGTAAACCCCTGCCATATACCTTTTCAAGCCCCGCGCAGCTTCCATAACCCCCAGCCGGATTTCTTTCAGAATGTCAGGATCATCTGCAACTGCCTGCTTGCCCGCGGACTTGTATGGGACGTGTGGAGAAATTATGTTCACGACCACGGTCAGCGGAGCGTTTTCCATATCACTTATTCCGTAGTTCTTCCAGTTGAGGTTCTTTATGGACTGAGTTATTGCACAGGCGCCTGCATCGAACAGGAGGGGCGCCTTGTTCGCGAATCTCATTATTTCCAGTCTCGCACCTTCGTCCGTTCTCCTTCCTGCGCCTCCACCGTACGCCACTGCGACTTCAACCTGAAAAGGTACTCCCCCTCTGTAAGTGGCAGGTTTTCTCGTGACAGCCTTTATGAAGTCCGGCTTCAGGATTTCCTTCAGGCTTCTTTCCAGGTACTCTTCCCCTATCGGGATCAGGCCCTCCGTGGGAGGAGAAAGCAGTTTCACCTTGTGGAATGCCTTGACTATCCTGCTGAGCTCATCGTAAGTGAGTTCGCGGGGGTTCTTTTTCGGATCAACCTTTCCCAGCCTGAGGACTTCCATGGCTTTTTTCGAGCTGACGCGGGAAAGATCAGTTGAAAGGAACGTGCTGGCGCGCTTCGCGCTCGTTTGCTTTGCCATTGCGAGCAGATCGTCCGCAGTTTGCCCAAGTGGATGTGGTTTCATCTCTTTCGGTCGCGGAGGTACCCTGTCCGTGCTCCTGTTCCAGACTGTTTTTTTCCCGTCAGGCTCGTAGAGAACTATTTTCGTGTGGGGATTCGCGATTGCAGTCCTTCGCAGGTACTCAAACGGGCTTTGCTCCCCCCGCCTGTAGTCTATGTCCTTGAATTCGACCACGACTTTCGTCCCGTGCCAGTCTGCCTGAGTTTCACTTTCTTCGAGGACCTTCGCCCTGTTTTTCTGGACGTCAATTTTCAGAAAGGCGACCGTGGCTCTCTCACCCGTGGAAGAAATGACCTTGGCGGGCTTGCCCGTTGTCATCTGACCGAAAAGTATCGCACCCACCGCGCCTATTCCCTGCTGCCCCCTGCTCTGTATGTACCTGTGGAACTTCGTCCCGGCCAGCATGCTCCCGAAAACCTTCGGGACGTATTCGGAGGGGATTCCCGGACCGTTGTCTTCGACACTTACAACGTAATGCCTGTTTTCCAGGTTCTTTATCCTAACCTGTATTTCCGGGAGGATCCCGTATTCCTCGCAGGCGTCCAGTGAATTGGTCACGAACTCGTGGATTATGGTTGTGAAGCTCCGGATCGGGCCGGAGTAGCCGAGCATGTGAAGGTTCTTCCTGAAAAACTCCGCAACTCCAACCTCTCTAAACTTGGTTCCGAAGTCCTGAGCGAATTCCACAGATTAGCAAGGAGGAGCAGTATTTAAAGATTGAGTTTGCGTGCAGATGCCAGCCTTCTCTCAACGTATCTGTAAACTCCGGAGTGAGGGGCACCGTGTATGAGCTTTTCCAGAGCCTCACGAAGGATCTCAAGCCTTTCCGGTTCTCCAATCGCTCCAACCTGTTTTTTGCTGACCATAATGTTAACTCCCAGTGTTTTTTCAAAGAAACGCTTTGTTTTTCCCCCCTCGCCTATTATTCTTCCCATCTGCCTTTCCAGCTGTGAGCTGTTGGGCAGGGCGTTTTCCACGTCGTAAATCGCGAGCATAAGGTCGTCCCGGAAGAGCTCAAACGCATCGTAAGGGTTGAATCCGAACCCTATTGCCTTTATGACCTCCGCGGCTTTCATCACCTTCAGGGAGTCCTCCCCCCTGACGGTGATCCCCGCATCTCCCACATCTATGCGGACGCCTCCCATTTTTTCAATTATGCGCTTCATCTCTCCCTTTTTTCCTATCAACACTCCCTTTCTTTCTTCCGGAAACTTAACTATCATTTCCACTTCTTTCACCTTTCACCAGCTTTATCACTTCATTCAGAGGAACGTCCAGCTTAAAGAACCTTGTAAGATTTTTTATATCTCTTTCCAGAAAGCTGTCCGCTCCCGGGTGCTTGAGGTCCACCGCCTGTCCCGCATCGATGAAGTAGTGCCTGTTCTCCCAGAGGACTATGTTGTACTCGCTCAGGTCCGCGTGGACGAGTCGTGCAATCCTGTACATTTTTCCCACATCTTCCACGATCCTCCAGAACAGCTCCTCATCCTGTGCGCCCGCTTCTTTCAGCGTTGGTGCTGGCGCCCCATCCCCGAGGAACTGCATTACCAGGACGTTCTTTGAGAAAGCGTACGGTTTCGGGACTGACACGCCCGCATTGAACATCCGCTTGAGGTTGCCGAATTCTTTCCGGACCCACCTGTATATGACAGCCCGCCTGTTTTTTCCAACGTTCCAGAACCGGGGGTCCCCCCTTATGTAGGGCCATATCCTTTCAAAGGCGGCTGCATCGACCCTGTATATCTTCAGAGCAAGCTGCTCTCCGTTAGTTGCGAGGAAAATCCGGGATTCTTTCCCTTCCGCCACAGCCCCCTTTATGTCTTCAATTATTCCTTTGTTGTGGAGGCTGTAAAGTGCGAACAGAGTTTCCCTGTCAAACACTTTCCCCCAGACCTTGCGATCCACGTGACTACACCTTTCGGGATTTTAAATAGCTCTCATCGATTCCCCTGCCCGGATCAAGGGTCAGTCCGTCCGTGCCCGCCCAGTAAATGAATCCCTCACTTTCCATCATCACTTCGAGTCTGTTGTCTTTCGTGTAAACGAGCAGGAAACTTCCCCTCCCGTTTACGTTCCAC
>CAYVIY010000032.1:0-6021 GCA_964451765.1 Candidatus Undinarchaeota archaeon | reverse complement strand
TAATCGGGATGATCAACGGGAACTGGGCGGCGAGCGCAATCTACACGTTCTTCGGGATTGTGGAATTTGCGGGTATCACCAACCCGAGCATTAAAAAGAAAATTTTCATCCCCGTGCTTCTGGTAACCGGATTCTTTACCCTGCTCACAACGTATATGCAGTGGACGGACCTGTCATCCCCCCTCCTCTCCGCACTGTTTCTGTTCTTTATAGGGTGGGTCCTGGAAGAAAAAGGCCCGACGCGAGAGGAAATACAGGGTGGAGAAAGCGTAATTTTCAACATAATGGATGGGTTTTACATACTGCTCGCTGCAGTGTTCGTGGTTATGTCACTCATCATTCCCGCCGCACTGATCGCGAGCCAGCAGGCAATCTCAAAAGAAAGCGGGAATTTACTCGTCGGAACTGACCTTTTCAGCGCAGAAACTCCTGAATGGGTCAACGAAGAGTTTCTCAGGATGTTCATCCCTGAAAAAGTTCTTGAGGTCAATGTGTCCGTAGATCAGGCAGCAGGGATAACCCAGATGCTTCTCGGGAAGCTTCACCTGAACGCAGAAATACCACAATCCGCCTCCTGGGGAGTCGCCCTGTATACTGTATTTCTCCTGATATTCGCAGCGTACTCAACTGCATACTCCTACATACGGGTCGAATCGGACTCCAGCACCCCCCTCTTCATTGCCCAGATAAAGAAAGTCCTGGCGAGGATGCCCTATCTCAACATAGATGACAAGGTGGAACTTGGATACTTCGTAGATGAGCTTCCCACGATGTCGTTTGCAGAGCTGTGGAGCAGGTGGATCAAAAATCTGACAGAAATAAGTTCCGCAGTATCTGAGCTGACAGAATCTTTCTCCAGATTGATTGAAAACGCAGAAGCAGATGAGGACACGTGGAAATCTGTTTCAAAAAGTTTCAGGGAGAAATACTTCCGTGTCCAGAGAATGGTTGGAAAAACACTCATCAGCTGGAAAGGGCTTGCCGTATTCTTGCTCAAGGACCTCGAGCTGTGGACCTCCAATGGGTTGATGCTCCTCGGGCTTGCTGGCCTGGCAGGATTCGTGGTCGCCCACTTCACAGGGATCAACCCGCTGGCACTTATCTATCCTTCCGTGCTCATAGTGCTGAGCTTCTGGGTCTGGAGAAGCATAGAGCTGCTGGCGAGAAGACTGTATTCCTTCGTCATATTTGTTGCCCCGGGAGCCGTGGCAGGGATCTACAACTTCTTTTTCTTTTCAGACAGCTCCAGTCTGAACTTCATAACCATGGCATTCTATGGAATAATTGCAACATCCCTGATCTCAAGCGGGCTGATGGGAAACATTCCCGTGCATTATGTTTTGATAGTCATTTCAGTTCTTGGGATTCTCTTCCACATTCTCTTCAATGAATTCGTGAAAATTCTCCCCAAGATGATCGGTGCATATTTCATTTACAATATCCTGACGGGAATACTGAACGCCGCTCCAGAGGGACCTGCAGGAATCTCAACGTACTTCCCCCTGGCATTTATGGCCGCTCTGGTGATAATATTTGACATACTCGTCCACGGAGTGCTCATATTCAGCACGAACATTGTTCCCGCTATGTACAGCTTCCTGGAAAACACAACGGAATTCCTCCGGATGAAAATGCCCATTGAGATAGAGGGAAACATGGAATCTTTCCTGGAGAAGATCAGAAACCAAGACATAGATGTTGCCGGAGAATCTGATAAAGTTCTCAAAGCAATCAACAAAACCACCAAAAAGGTCACACCTATAGCACACATTTCAAAATCGTTTTTTAAAAGCATATCCCCGATCGCAAAGTTCACTTTACAAAGCAAGAAAAACGCGGTGACATTCACAGAACAGCTCAAAACGGATTCAGATGAGTACGCCATCAGTATGACGAGCGATGGAAAGGTAGTGGTGAAAACGTCGGATGGCAAGGGACTGATAGGGGTTTTCGACTACACGAAGGACGGGTTGCAGGCACTCGGAGAAACAATCGGAATGAAGTTTGAAGACGTCAAGGAGGGTCTTAAAAAAATATTCTCAGCAGGGGGAGAGGTAACTACTGATAAGAACATCCTCGGGGGGATAAATAGAATTGAAAGCACGGGAAGCAGCGGGAAAGCGGGTAGGATAGGTCTGGGAAGCGGGATGTTCGCCAAGCAGGGATCTGTGGGATTTTCAATACAGGACAAAGCGGGAAACATCATAGGAACCGTCAAAAATCTGGATGATCTTCTGAACTTCAAGAACATTGAGTTCAGTTACACAGGGAGTGATGGAAAGGACAGAGCCATCTCCGCCTCGTCCACTGACACGAAAACCCTCTTCAGGTTGATAGAGCAGGGAAAGCTGAAGGTGAACGGACGAATCGTGAAGAGGGTCAAGGGAGGGTACGATATAGGGGGAATGACCGTGAAGGAGGGACAGCTCCGGAACTTCATCAAGAATGCAGGAAACTTACAGAAAATTGCCCGGAAAGGCGTGATCTCCACAACACCCCTGCACGTGGCGAAGACCATTGACTACCTGACCAACATGGGGAAAATGAACATAGTCAAAATGAAGGTGAAGGATTCAGACACTAACTTCCTCCTCTTGAAAAGCGGAGATGGGTTTATAGGAACGTACAAAGGAAAGCAGATCAGGGGAAAGAGCGTGGAGGATATTGCAGAGCAGATCGCCAAGGAGGAAGGTGCAAAGACATTCAGAGTGGAGAACATACAGGACACTTCACTCGCCAGAGAAGACATAAACGCGAGCAACATTGAAAAGTTTTTCAACTTGGAGAACGTGACGGACATTTCTACGACTAAGTCTACGATCAAGTCCGCCCTCGAAAGATTCATGTCCCCTGACGAGTTCAGGCAGCTGGAGTCAGGGCTCGGAAAGGACGTTTTCCTGAAGACGACGAACATTGATGGTAAAGACGTGATAAAGATCATCCGGCGCCTCGATGACGGGAGCATAAAGGAAAGCCTGCTGGTCACAACCAACGATGACGTGGCTCTCATAGAGAAAGACGGGAAGAGATACGTCAGGTTCGAAGAAAACGGAAAACTCACAGAGATGGAAGTGGAGAAGTTCAAGAAGGAGTTCGAGAACAGGAACCCCGACTGGGTCAGAGCGATAGAGGAAAGAGAAGGAAAGCTCAGGGTGGTCGAGCATCCCACCACCTCCCTGTCTATTGATGAAATCAACAGGATGTCATCAAACGAAACAAAAGTTGTTAGCGCAGGAGGTAAAGAATACAAAGTTGTCAAAGCGGGAGAGGGATACACCCTGCTCGACGAGAACAACAACCTCGTTATGACCAGCGAGAATTCAGATGACCTTATAGACCACCTTAACATACTCGAAAACAGGAAAACCAGAGAGTACAGGGGGGCTCCGGGAATCCAGGCAGAGGACGTTGCCGAGGATGTCTTCGACTATTTGAAAGGATATGCAGACTCTGCATCTTACGTTCTCAATTTCGACACCCTGACCGGGAAAGAACAGATAGAGGTCATCAAGCACAAAAACGGGAAGGTGGAAATAAAGAGGAACGGGGAGGTGCTGAAAACCTTTGACAAGCTTGCTGACGCTAAGGACTGGCTCAGCGGTCAGTTCGCCCTCTCCGGGCTGAGGAGCGAAGTGGAAAACATTGCAAGGAGCACTGCCAGCGCCGAAGTCCAGGCAGAGCTGGGGAGCATAGATGCAAGGATAACAGATCTGGAAAATAAGCTCAAGAGTGGGCTCATAACCCGACAGGAATTTGAGGCTGAAAAGAAGAAACTTGAAAAAATGGTCCAGAACCTTGCAAAAGGACTCGTAAAATACACAAATATGAAAGTGAGTAAGGAGGTAGGTGAAGTTAAGAATGAGGTTGCTGCTGTTGAAGGGAGAGTTACGGATCTTGAAACGTGGAAAAGTCAAGCTGAACAGACACTCAACAAGTTATCTCAAAACCTGTCAGATCTCGAAGGCAAAGTGCCTGATGATTTGAAACTGCAGATAACAGGAATTTTAGCGGACATACAGAATTTACAACGCCGTAAATTAGACCGCGCCGAGTTTGATAATGAAATAGATGACATCTGGAAAAAACTGATAAAGCTTGAAGGAAGTGTGCAAAACCTCGAAGGGGACAAGCGGGACATCTTGAGTGCAATCGGAAAAATCAAGGGAGATATTGGACATCTCCGGAGGAGAGTGGGCAATGTTGAAAAGGAAGTTACGGGTGTTAAAGGGAGAGTTACTGATCTTGAAACGTGGAAAAGTCAAGCTGAACAGACTCTAAAGGAGCTCAAAACAAAATACCCGCAACTTGAGGGTGAGATCAATGTCATTTTGTCGGACATTCAAGGGTTAAAATCAGGCCAGACAGATCTGGAACAGAATGTCCGGAGAATTCAGGCAAGGGTCGCTGGACTTACAAGGGGACTTGGTAAACTTGGTGGTAGAGTTACAAGAGCCGAAAAGGAAATCAAAAATCTCTCGATACGAACTGACAGGGCTGAGAAAAGGGTTGCTGGCGTTGAAAAGAAAGTCACTGATCTCGAAACGTGGAGAAAAAATGTAGTAGAACCTTCACTGAATGCTGTATATAACCGCCTGTCAAATCTTGAAAATGAAGTGCCTCCCTTGAAGAACGAAATAAATGGAATAAAATATGACATTCAATACTTGAAAGATAACAAGCTGAACAAAGGCGAATTTTACATCAGCATGGGGAGCATCCAGAGAAGGATTCAAGATCTGAAAAGAAAAATAGAAGAGTGCTGCCCGGAAAAAACAGGTCTCATTGACTGGATCCGGGATATAGAAAAGCGGCTCGATGAATGCTGTGGTGGGAAGCCTGAACAGCCTCCTACTGGAGATGACAACTGGATGGCGGACAGGAGGGTGAAGGGAACAATAACGAAAGAGCAGATAGCCTGGATTGAGCGCGAAATGAAGAAAAAGATGAATATCCCCGAAGATCTGAAAAAAACAATCATTTCAACACTTGAGAAAATAAATGAAGGTAAGACCACTCTAGATAGGGGATATAAATTCATAAAGGGGCAACTGGACACCCTGAAAGAAAAGGGATTCATTACAGAAGGGGCCGCGAGAGACATAGAACAGATCATACGGGAGCACGGGTTCGTGAAAAGGTTCGTGGAAAACTATCAGGGCACCCGGGCAGGGAAAGTACCGGAACAGCCAACAAGATATGATAAAACACATTTTGAGGATGTTGGCGGAAAGTTCCTGTCGAAAGAAAAACGAAAGAAAAAGGATGGAACAAAAGGAAAGAGAGAATTCAAGAGAAGCACAATAGTCCTGAACGCGGGAACAGACAGGGAACAACTTCACCCCGGATTCGTTGAAGCTGTCAAGGGCTACGTGACGGGACAGCTCAGCATAAAGGATATAGAAGATGTTCTTAACAACACCTCCCAACGCCAGCTCGAAAGGGGCTATCTCGCTTTGAAAAGGCTCCGCCCGGTAATCAAGGCATCAATAAAAGAAACCATCAAAAGGGAAAACCCGGGAATTGATGAAAAGGGACTGGAAAAAATAGCAGAGTCTAAACTGAGAGAGATCGACAAAGCGTTTGACAGAATGTCTAAAAGTTTTCAGAAAAGGATAAACAAAAAGGATCCTTTCAGATCCTGGAAGATCCTAAGGGAAGGAGCGAAAGAAAGTATAGAAAAAGCAGAGCCATTCATAAAATACAGGAAAGACGCTAAAGAGATTGCTAAGAAAACTGCGGATATTTACGGGCATAAGTACAAAAGAGTCGAGGTTGTACATACAATAAATAACGAAGATTATACGTATGAAAGCTGGATGAGTCCGGACGGAAGGTTCGTTCTCACGTACGATCCTAACGAAGAAAAGTGGAAGTGGGTGCCCACGTCCTGGTTCAAAAAGGTTAAAGAAGTGAAGTAGGGAGTCATTCTTTAAAAACCACCAAAGGGGAGTTTCAGGTGAGGCAACCTATAGTGGTGGTGCTGGGTCACGTTGACCACGGGAAGACCCTCCTGCTGGACTA
>CAYVIY010000031.1:720-6138 GCA_964451765.1 Candidatus Undinarchaeota archaeon | reverse complement strand
TCCTCTGAACGTGCCTCTTCGGGATTATCCACGTTTCTCCCGGGACCATCGAGGCAAAAGGGGCGAGAGCAAAAAAGTGAGGATGATCCAGCAGCAGCCTTTCAGATCTCCGCTCTCTCAGGTAAATTGCCTGAAAGGGACACACGCCAACTTCACGCCTGAAGCTTTCAGACTTTTCAAGCTCCATCTTAACGTCGTGCGGGATCACCGGAAGAGCTATCAGCTGTGAATGCTCATGAGATATGCTTTCACCCGCAGCGGCTCCGTGATTCTTGAATATAGAAACATAATTTACTCTTTCATCGTGCATATACATCTTTGTCCTGTCACAGAATGTTCGCAGTATTTCCAGTATGTGAGATGCCGGGAGGTTCTCCAGCTGGTCGCTGTGGTTTGGAGTTTCGATTATCACTTCGTGGAACCCCACAGCGTTCATCTTTTCGAGGAAGCCCTTCTGAACCTGCATTGACACCTCTGACCGGACTGCGGGATACTTGTTGGGGACCACGGCAACTACCCATGGCTCCCCCCGCTTGTAGATTATGGGCATACTTATGTTCCCCGGACAGAAAGGACAGGTGCCTTTGTGAATCTTTTTTTCCTCAATCACAAAATCTTTAGGTCGTTTGGCGCGCTCAGAGGCTATGATTACCCACCTATCGAGCAGGTAATCCTTTCTAATTTCATTCACGTTAGAATTAGTGCAAACCAATATTAAAGGTTGCGATACACCTCTATAATGAATATCTGGGTGGGGCTGTTTGCTCATCTGGATCTCATCGTGCGACCTTCCCCGGAAGACCTCCTGAGGCTGAGGGGGATGGGTTTCTCTGACCCGAACAGGGAGTACTTCATAACAGAGGAGGAGTACAAAACAGTCGGGTCTTTCCTGAAGGTTCGCAGTGTGGAGGTTGGCGGGAACGCGGGAAACATGGCATACTTCCTCGGGAATCTCGGGGTGGAGTGCAATCTCTCTGCACCTGTCCGCCCGCGCAGCCTGACCCGGCTGTTTGATGGACTGCCAGTTTTTGTGTGGAACCATCGCAGAAAAAGGATGGAAGACGCTGCCAGGAGAGATCCCGAGTTTGCTCACATCATCCTTGAGATACTGCCGCCCCTTGTGAATGAGGGAGCAAGAATGATTCTGACCTGGGACAGGATGGTAAGGGAGGGCTGGCACGATCCCGGATTTTTTGCGAACATGCGTGATGGCGTTCTCATTGTTTCTGGATTCCACCTGATGAGAAAGCAGCGAGTTGAGTGGTTCGTCCGGCGGATCCGGGAGGCAAGGGAAGAAGGCGTGAAAGTTTACGTTGAAGCCGGGGAACCAAATGAAAGCATGGTGTACGCCATCAAGCTGCTTGGAGATGGGGCAGATGTCGTGGGTATGAATGAAAGGGAAGCGAGTGCTTTGAAGCGGTTTGTCAGGGGAGATTTCACGGTTCACTCTCCCCGCTGGGTTGAGTCCAGCGTGAAAGATGGAATTGAGGGCGTGATCACTATTGTGAGTGCCTGGGCGGCGGGAATCTCTCTGACGGAGGCGAGTCACCTGCAGTTCAACAGGTCCGTGAAGGGCGTTCCCACACGGCGGCTTCCTCAAATGGTTCGAACGAAGGGTCTTGGGGACGCGTTTGCCGTGCTGGACGCGATAAGAATCTTTTACCCGGACGAATTTGAGAATGTGAAAGAAAAAGCCCTAAAGTTTTTCAGCGATCCTGATTATTTTTAGGGCGGTGTTCAGGTTGCTCTTCAGCTCCTGCTCGTTCATTCCTGTTGCGTATATCCTGCACACTCCGAGCTCCGTGTTACTTTCCCGTATTATGAAGTGCGAATCTCCTGACTCTACCCTCACCCCCCCGGACGGTATCGGGATTGGGTTGTCGGCAACTTCGCCTGCAGCCACGAGCACCCTTTCGTTTATCCCGGGTGATGCCTTCACTGTTTTCTTGGCTATAAGCGGCTCCGGGACATTCACCCTGAAGAACCTGTCAACGCCCGTTACCCCTATCCTGCTCAGTGCCCACAGGAACCCGTAGGGAGCATCCGGCCAGAAAAACCGGATCCCTTTCAGCACGTATCCCCCACTGTGCCAGTTTTCTTCACACCACATCGCGTTCTGTTCCATCGCCACCTTTTCCTGATTTGTCCGCCCGACATCACCAACAAGAGCATCCACTCCCCTGTCTCTTATGAACTCCACAACAGCGGGGGCAACCCGCTGGTCCAGCACCACCCTGTCATCCACGATGCCCAGTTCCGCAGCGATTGCCAGAAACTTTGAAAAGGGAATCCGCTGCCCGCCATAGTAGGGAGAGATTCTGTCCATGTCACCATCCGCGGCGAACCCGAACTTTCCCCCGTGCGTTTCAGGTGGGTCCGGAAGGGTCCCCCCGAAGTCCGGGAGGGGCTGCCTGTTTTGAACATCCACGTTCCGGGACACTCCCGGCAGCAGGTGCTTCAGCAGGGTCCACCCCGCCCCGTGCATCACGTCAAAGAAGAAAGGCTCCCCGAACCCGTGAAAGTCCTGAAGGAGAAATTCTGCGTAGCTGCGAGAAATCTCTTCCAGGCTGGGCTCCGCTGGTTTCACGGGAAAGACATCTTTCTCGAACCTTCCATAGAAACTTTTGATCCCATTGTATTCCGGCGGGTTGTGAGATGCCGTTGCGTGAACTGCGAGAACCGTTCTCCTGTTAATGACCGAAAAGAGGGCTGCGGCAAAGGGGGAAGTTGTTGAGGGGGAAATGCCGTCGAGCGTCAGGCACTCGCCACTTGCTCTTTCCCTGCAGTACCTTTCAAACCCCTGCTTTATCTGGCTTACCCCCTGGCGCTGGTCGTGAGTGAGCACGGTCATCTTCGACCCTGTGAATATCTCAAGTGCCTGGAAGTACATGGGCAGCTCATCTATCAGAAGATTTTTGACCTGGGGAACCACAAACCGTATGTCATATCCAACAGCTGCAACGCTGAACAACCCGAGTCCCTTTTTTCCTTCCTCCTCCCTCAGGTCAAGGTAAATTTTCATAGGGCTCTTTTCGCCGACAGCCTTCACATTGCACTTCCTGCAGAAGTTCCCGTCCAGCTCTGCCCCACACACGGGACAGATTTTTTTTCCCCCTTCAAGGGGCGGTGCTTCAAGTATCATACAAGATATTGCAGGGAAAGTTAAAGAACTTTCCGATCAATTCAAAACTTTAAAAATCCCCGAAGCGAATAAGAATATGAAAGCACTGATACTTGCAGGTGGATACGGAACGAGACTTGGAGCTCTCGGCGAAAAGCTTCCCAAACCCCTTCTTCCGTTGAGCGACCGGAAAAAGGTGCTGGATCACATCCTGGAAGGACTGAGGGAATTTTTTGATGAGGAAGATATGATTCTGGTCACGAACCAGAAATTTGTGGAGACTTTCAGGAAGTGGGCGGAGACTGAAGGGTTCAAGGGAAAAATAATAGTTGAACCCCACAGGAGCGATGAGGAGAAGTTCGGCACCGTTAAGGGGATGAGATGGGCCATCGAAGCCGCAGACATAGATGATGACTTACTCGTGATGGCTTCGGACAACATAATCTACCCGTTCAGGGACTTCCTCAGGAACATGCTTTCCCTGTTTGACGGGAAGAGTGCTGTGGTCGGTGCATACGAGGCGGGCGTGGAAAAGATCCGCAGGAGGTTCGGAAACATAGAGATTGCCGAAGGGTACAGGATAACCCGGTTTGTCGAGAAACCGGAAGAACCGATAAGCCCGTACGCGGCCATGGCAATATACCTCTTTCCGAAGAAGCTGGGAAACAGGCAGTTCCTGCGCGTTCTTGACGAGTACCTTTCGGACGGAAATCCAGACGCTCCCGGGAACTTCATCGCGTACCTCGCCGAATCCGGATTCCCCCTACTCGGAAACGTGTTCGCGGGGAAGTGGTGGGATGTTGGAAAGATAGAAGACTGGAGATCCGCAATGGAGTTCTTCAAGCAGCTGGACTACCTGAGCTCCGAGCGCGTGGTGGACATCTCCCTCCCTGCGAGGGGTTTCGGCGAACTGATGAGATCGTACAGAAAGTCAGGAGGATTTGTTGCGAAAAAGCTCGGCGTTGCCTACGAGATAATGAAAGACATGCTGAACGACAGAGACGCTGTCAGGTTCCTCAGCTTCCCCGCGTGCATCGTGTCAACAGGGACCCGCGGCGTGCTCAAGGAAATGGTGAAACGCAAGATGTTCGACGTGATAATAACCACCTGCGGAACCCTCGACCACGACATTGCGAGGCTCTTCAAGGACTACTATCACGGATCCTTCCTGCTGGATGATAACGAGCTCAGGGAAAAGGGAATTCACAGGCTGGGAAATGTTCTCGTCCCGCAGGAGAGCTACGGGATGATTCTGGAAGACAGCCTTCAGCCGATATTTGAAGACATCGGGGAGGGCGAGTTCGGTACACACGAGCTGATATGGGAAGTCGGAAAGCGACTTGACGCAGAGAACAGGGAAGACAGCATAATTTACTGGGCGTGGAAGAACAGGATACCTGTTGTGGTGCCCGGACCTTATGATGGGGCTTTCGGGTACCAGCTGTGGCTGTACCAGCAGGATCACGACCTGAAGCTGAACCTGTGGAAGGATGAAAAGCTGCTTGACAACATGGTGGCGGACGCCAGGAAGACCGGTGCGCTGATGATAGGCGGAGGGATAAGCAAGCACCACGTGATATGGTGGAACCAGTTCAGAGAAGGGCTGGACTATGCAGTTTACATAACCACCGCAGTTGAGTGGGATGGGTCCCTTAGCGGTGCGAGAATGAGAGAAGCTGTCAGCTGGAACAAGGTCAAGGAAAGAGCGAGATACGTCACGGTTGAAGGGGACGCAACGGTTTTACTTCCTCTGCTTGCTGCTTCCCTTCTTTAGGGACTCTATTGAAATTTCTTCTTTTTTCAGTCTCTTTGAGAGATCTTTTCCTCCGACCAGTGCTTCTTCTATAACTTCTTCGATCCTTTCCACGGGAACTATCTCTATCTTTCTGGCGGCTTCAACAACAATGTCTTTTTCGTTCTGCCGCGGGATTATCACTTTTTTGAGCCCAGCCTCAGCCGCGGCTTCGATCTTGGCATTTATCCCGCCAACCGGCAGGACCTCGCCCCTCACGCTCAAACTCCCCGTCATCGCGATGTCCTGCTTCACGGGAAGCCTCGTAAGCGAGGAGATTATCGCGGTGGCAACTGCTATGCTTGCACTGTCTCCTTCCACGCCCTCGTAAGTTTGAAGGAACTGAACGTATATGTCATACTCCTTCCCTAGATCCTTGCCGAACCACTTTCGAACTATCGCAGAGACATTCCGCATCGCTTCGCTGGCGATCTTTCCGAGGTTTCCCGTCGCTATGACTTCGCTCCTGTCCCCACTCCCGGGAACGACGTCCGCCTCTATGGGC
>CAYVIY010000031.1:0-710 GCA_964451765.1 Candidatus Undinarchaeota archaeon | reverse complement strand
GCCTATGACTGCAAGTCCATTCACTCTTCCCGCGACTTTTCCTTCGGTCAGAATCACCTGGTACTCCTTCTTTTTTTCTATGTATTTTGAGGCGACCTGATTCTCGAGGGATCGCGCAACCTTCTTCGCCCTGACAACGTGCTTCTTCTCCACATATTTGCTACCTTCCGACTTCGCGAGGTCCCCTGCAGCCCGGACTATCCCTCCCAGCTCCCTGAGTCTGAGAGTGAGGTGCTCTTTCCGGTTTGCCATTTTCCTCGCTATCCTTATGATCTCTGCTATCGCGTCAGCCCGGAAGTGGGGGATTTTCCCGTCTTTCCGGACCTCCTGCGCAACGAACCTGACGAGCCTCGCTTCATTTTCGGAGGTGTCAGGCATGGTCGTGTTCATGTAGATCTCATAGCCGTATCCCTGAATTCTGCTCCTGAGTGCAGGATTAATTTTTCCCAGCGTTTCAAGATTCCCCGCAGCCACCAGCACGAAATCGCAGGGAACGGGGGTTGTTCTCACCATGGCTCCTGCGGAGCGCTCGCTCCTCCCCGTTATGGAATACTTCTTTTCCTGCATAGCCGTGAGCAGGTCAACCTGCATTTTCGGGGAAAGAGTTGCAATCTCGTCTATGAACAGGACACCCTTGTGCGCCCTGTGAATGGCTCCAGCTTCCACGCGCTCGTGGGCAGGGGTTTCGAGACCACCAGACTGAAAAGGAT
>CAYVIY010000030.1:3120-6378 GCA_964451765.1 Candidatus Undinarchaeota archaeon | reverse complement strand
GGCAAGTGTTTGGGTGAAAGTGCCAAGTGTTCCTGCAAGCGGAACTGCTACAATTTACATGTATTACGGAAATGCAGGAGCAACGAGCAAAAGTGATGGAGACGATACTTTTCTCTTTTTTGATGATTTTGAGGAGAATATCTTAAACACAAGTAAGTGGGAAGAGAATTACGAAGGCTCGTATTTCATATCTTCTTCAATGCTCAGAATCTGGGATAATGAGTATATTTCAACAGTTCGCGATATTTATAGTGGGGAAAGAGAAGCAAGATTCAAAGTAAAATTTTTGGGTGATTATAAAGTGTACTTTGGCTGGAGAAAGGACATGTTATCTGATTATCTGCAACTAAATGGACACTACGATGGTCTTTCCACATTTGATGCTCCTTTGCGTGATGATTCCAACAGCGAAACATTATATTCTTATGGGACTTTCGATACAGACGAGCACATATTTTATGTAAGAATTGAGGAAAAAAACTCAAATAATGTTGTAGCGGGAAATGAAGAAGGAGAAGTATTTGAAACGTGTTCGATCTCAAACGTGCCGCAGGAGCTAGTATTGTACACGTTTTCGTATTCTTCGGCGGTTGTCCAGTTTGATTGGGTTCTCGTTCGCAAATACGCAACCCCAGAACCCACTGTGAGTGTGGGGGCAGAGGAAGATCCCTTTGTTAAAGTTAATGTGGAGGATCGGGCGAAATACAGGAAGGTGTTTTTGGTTGGTGGAAAAACAGAGGAAATGGGCCTGTGCAACTACACGACCTTCGGTGCCTGGAACTTCACGAAAGCCGGCTCGCTGGCGGATGGCCCGGGATGCCCGCCAGAAAGCCCCGGTGAAGTGCTGCAACTTATCTGGTGGAACGAAACAGGTGCCACGAACTCGAGCCCTGTATCGCAGAAAGGAGACTGGATTGAAAGTGAAGGGTGGATCAACTTCACAAACAGCAAAATCGTCATGAATGGAACGTGGGAGAGGTTGATCGTCAACGGAACTGTCGAAACGGGACTTGAGGGGTACCTGCTCGCCAACGGAACCCACATAGAGATATGGAACGGATCCCTGCACACATTTCCAGCGGAAAACTTCAGCATATTCAACTGCACGATAGAGGTTGCGAGGTGGAACGAATCCGCAACGGAAAGCAAGGAGTGGGTGGAAAGCGCTGAAGTTTACACAGGAAAACTCGAAGAGATACACACAACAGATCCTGTAACAATGAATGTTCACGCATTAGGTATGTATGTAAAAGTGGATGGAGGGGATCCGGGAGACGTGTGCTATGCAGAAGGAGGAATAACAGGAAAAGGAAAAGAGTTTCTCAACTTCTCCAAAAATCCGGTCGATTTTGTGATTTCCTGTCCTACAATAGCACCCTCAAAACTCATAATAATCAACGGGACGCAGAGGGCAAAAAAGTTCGAAAAATCAACGAATGTCATCGTTGCTGGAAAGGGGGAAACGGGCTTTTCCGCGAACAGTCTTTTCGTAAAGGAGTTCGAGCTGTCCGATGGAAACAACACAGTGGAAATCGTTCCGGGGGCGAAATTCTGGATTTATGTTGATAGAGAGGCTCCGGAAGTCAGTCTCAAAGGGGAAAGAGAAATCCTGCTTGTAAACGGGTGCAGGAACGTCAGCTTTGAAGTGGATGCAGATGATGAAAATTTAGAGGCTGTCAATGTTGCATTTGACTGGGAGGGAAAAAACAGGAAATTCAACGAAACGTTCTGTGAGCCGGGCACGCATGAGATAAAGGTCACTGCGACAGACCGCGCGGGGAATGAAAAAGAGCAGACTTATTCCATCAGGGTATCGAACCTGACGTACAGTCTCGAATTCGAACTGCCTGAACAGGAGTGGAATGTGAGCGAGCAGCAGGGAAACATAACGTGGAAAGCAATAGTAAGTATAACTGTGGACGGGGGATATGAGGGACCCACAACGTTCAACGTAACCTCAAAGCACATAAATAGAACGGTTGAAACGAACGTAACAGATGGATGCACGGTGCAGTTCCTGTTTTCAAACGAAAGCGCCTCGTTTGGAGCGTACAGAGGAGAAAACGGAAAGGGGTACTTGTTTGAAGATATGACTTGCTTCACATACAACTTTTCCGTCCCGCACAACCTGACGGCAGGGATTTCGCTCGAACTGCCGGAATACAACCCGAAAACCCATCACGCTACTGCCATCGACAAAGTCAGGAGAACTGTCCTGGCGGAAGGGGGTAAAGGAGGATGGATAACAGTAAGGCTCAACGTGAGCAACAGCACGGAAGTCCGCGCTTGCGTTGCACGGGGGAGGGAAAGCTGGAACTTCTGTGGAGATGGTGTGTGTGACCCGTGGGAGAGCTGCAGCACCTGTCAGAGAGATTGCGGAACGTGCAAAACACAAACAAGTGGTGGATTCAGCGCGCCTGTAAAGATACAAATAGAAAGCGCCCCTGAAATGAACAGAACCACATCAGTTGTGAACGAGACAGCTGAGAGCAGAGCGAACAACGCTGTTAAAAGGGAAAGCACAAACAAAACAAATGCAAGCTTGAAGAGCAGTTCCAGAGAGAAAGGTCTAAAGAATGAAAAATATAACAACGTTTCACATAATAATGCAACAGTCGTGCCCCGTGTTGAAAGGATAATTTCACTGGATGTCAGGTTGATTGTGGTGGCTATTGTGATTGCCACAATGCTTCTGATAAGGTAAGTGGCAAGCTCCACAAAACAGTTTTAAGGAAAGGGGTTTGAACAGTCTGTGGTGGATAATATAGAGGAACTGCCGGGTGTGGGACCGAAAACCGCGGAAAAACTCAAAGAAGCAGGATTCTCAGATTTCATGAGTCTTGCAGTCGCATCAGCCGGGGAAGTATCTGCTGTGGCAGACATATCTGAGTCCATTGCTGCAAAAGTCATACAGGCAGCGAGAGAAAAGATTGAAATGGGATTTGAAACTGCGGAAAAGCTTCTCGAAAAGAGAAAAGATATCGGTTACGTTCACACAGGGTCATCAAACCTTGACAAGCTGATAGGAGGAGGGGTGCAGACGCAGGCAATAACAGAAGCGCACGGACCTTTTGGATCGGGAAAAACACAGCTCGGGCTGACGCTATCAGTCATAGTTCAGAAACCAAAGGAGGAAGGGGGGCTTGAAGGTAAGGTTGCATTCATAGACACGGAAAACACGTTCAGACCTGAAAGGGTTGCACAGATAGCCAAGGCAAGAGAAATGGACCCGAAAGAGGTCCTGAAAAATATATTCGT
>CAYVIY010000030.1:0-3110 GCA_964451765.1 Candidatus Undinarchaeota archaeon | reverse complement strand
TTGCAAGAGCGTTCAACAGCGATCACCAGATGCTCCTGGCAGAAAAAGTGAGTGAAATGCTCAAAGAGGGGGAAAATATAAAGCTGGTTGTGGTGGACAGCCTGACCAGCCACTTCAGATCAGAATATGTGGGAAGGGGAACGCTGTCAGAGAGGCAGCAGAAACTCAACAGGCATCTGCACATGCTTCAGAAACTGGCAGATCAGTTCAACCTGTGCGTGTACGTCACCAATCAAGTTATGGCAACCCCTGACGCATTCTTCGGTCCCACTATGAAGGCTGTGGGGGGACACGTGCTAGCACACGCATCAACATACAGGCTGTTCTTCAGAAAGAGTAAAGGAAACAAGAGGGTCGCGAGGCTCATAGATTCACCGGATATGCCCGAAGGAGAAGCACTGTTCCAGCTAACTGAAAAAGGAGTGGAAGATGCATAAAAGCTCAGAAAAATAAGTTCTCCTTTTTCATCTTCTCAAGAGCTGCTTTGCTGAACACAGTTAGCCTCCCGGGATGAGCACCCGGAGCCAGCAGCTCCGCGTTGAGCATACTGACAGAAACGACATCAACTCCAGGGAGGTTTCTGACAGCCTTCACGACGCTGGAGTGGGGATCACTGACAACAAACAAGATGCTTTTCGGGCTCTTGTATTTCCTGCCACGCATCTTACCCTTCCCTGCCCTTATCTTGCGGGTTCCAGCGCGCTCCAGCTCATCCTCCAGAGAGAGGGCAAGCAGAAGCTCCCTTACCTGCCTCGTGCGGCCAAGGCTCTCAAGCCCATCAACAACAACAGGCAGGGTCACATCACCAACACGGTGACCGCGAGCCAGCACCATTTCTTTGATAGCTGTGGCAGCCAGAGCAGACCTTATCGCAAGTCTGCGTTCCTTGCGGTTCATTCTTATTTTCCAGACCCGCTCAACCTTCGGTGGGTGAGCCCTCGGACCACCAACAGCTTGAGGAACATTAACAACACGGCCGATTCTCCTCCCACCTCTTATCATAAGACGGGGGAGGCGGGCAACACTCCAGTTGTAGCTGTGACCGTAACCCCTCCTGATACCACTGAATTTAGCACTGCTTTTCCTGCCAGCCAGCAAACTCGCACCGTAGGGTTGAATCCTGTTCTTCTGATGGGTTATGACTGCTTTTTTTATGAGATCCAGCCTCACAGTTTCAGAGAACTGCTTTGGAAGATCCATTTTACCGGAAACATTTCCCTTAACATCATAAACATTCACTTTCATACTCTTTTCACCTCATTTCCAGCGACAACTTCGCGGAGCCTGTTGGGATGGAAGCCCTTCAGAGGGCGTATCGCCTTGCGCATCTTAACCGGACGCTTCGCGGGGCCCGGAATGCTCCCTTTTATCAGCAGGAAATCCGACCTAACAGTGCCGTACCTGTGCCAGCCACTCTTGGGGTTTATGTCAAACTCACTCACATTTCCTATGTAAAGTATCTCTTTATTGTATTCTGTGCGGAGGAAGTAACCAAGCTGACCTGCCATAGGGACCTGCCAGGGCGTTCTCGATGGAGTCCAGGAACCGAGAGAACCAACTTTTCTCCTGCTCTTCTCTGTCTTGTGAGGCATGAGAGCAACACCGAAACGCTTTATCACGCCTGAAAAGCCCTTCCCTTTTGTAACGCCAACCACGTCGATGAGTTCGTTGGGAGAGAAAACTTCCGAAACTTTGAACTCTTTACCAATTCTCTCAGTAAGGGGTTTGACAGCATCAATGTCACCACCAAACCCGATTTCAATCAACTCACTTCTCTTCTTGGGCAGACCTGCAAGCTTTGGCTGAGTTTCAAAAACCAACCTGTAAAAATCACCTTCTTCAGGTTTCTTTCCTTCAGAAACAATTTTGCTGCCGTATCTTGTCTTCCTGTATGTCCTTATCTTCCTCAGAATGAGTGGGGGAACTTCAACAACTGTCGCCGGCGTTGCAACCTCCGCCCCTTTAAGAGGGGAATTCGGGTGGGTTGGCTCAACGATAGCTGTGACCATCCCGACTTTGTAACCGAGAAAACCGAGAACACCATCTCCAGCGGGCCACCTCCTTATTCGAGGTATTACAGAGCTGGCCCTCTTTCTAACGAAACCGAGTGAACCTCTGCGAGGTCTTCCTTCCTGCACCATTTCAATCCCCAGTCAATGCTCTGGATATTTAAATGCTTTTTAATACTGTCGATGTGAAGCGAATTACATTAGCCACCCTGTCTTTAATAATCTTTTGGATTGCGCTGAAATACCGCGCGCTCCTCTTTCAGAGTCTTGAGTATGTACCATCTTTCAAGAATGTCTTACCCCAGATAATCATATTATGGCTGATCTCGCTCCTTCTCGACTTCTACAGGTGGTTTTCGATGTTGAGAAGTATGGGGTATGACTTCAAAATATGGGAAGGAGTTAAAATACACTTACTTTCAGCTTCAGCAAATCTTTCGATGATAAAATTCAGCGACAGCATAAAGGTTGCTCTGTTGAAAAAGAAAGGAGTGAGGGCGTCACAAGGTGTTGTGATATACACAATAGAGAGGTTTCTGGACGCATCACTTGCGTCTCTGTTGCTTATAGTTTTTCTGGGAAAAAGAACAGGATTATGGTTTGTTCTGCTATTTCTTGTCTTGTCTTTCGTGATTGCAAAGAACAGAAAAAAAGTTTACAGAGGTTTGAAAGGGTTCAAATGGGTTGAACAGCTCGAAGAAGGAGTAGAATCCGCAATAAAAAGTATGAAAAGGTTGGGAAATGTTCAAGTCTTATCGACAGTTATACTCTCGACGATCGTTTCAACGCTCACCCGGTGCGTTGCTTTCAAGCTCCTCACAGGAGCAGATCTGTACACAGCAATTGAAGCAATATCTGTGATAGGTGGAGGAAGCGCAGCAGTAGCACCAACACAAGGGGGTGTCGGTGTGTGGGAAGTTGCGGTGATCTCTTTCATGTCAGGGTACATCTCTCCCGCGCAGGCTGTAGCTGCAGTCCTGGTACACAGATTACTGTTCTTCTGGGCGCCAGCCATACTTGGGGGGATCCTGTGGCTCGTTAGAGAGTGAGCCTGTAGTACTTCCTCTTCGTGTGGGTCCCCCAGGAAAAATCACCCTGCTC
>CAYVIY010000029.1:0-6418 GCA_964451765.1 Candidatus Undinarchaeota archaeon | reverse complement strand
GGGTTGATCCTGCAACATTCACGATTGAGATGACGCGGGCATTCACGCTCCTCACGGCCTGTAAGGTGTCTGCTGTTTCCCCGCTCTGGCTTATCGCGAGCAGGTCCCCTCCCCTGTAAAGGCTGGAAAATTCAGATGCGAGCAGCGGGCGGACATCCATGCTGGAGGCGTACATAAAAGCCATCCCTGCGTGGTAGCTGGTGCCTGCCGCCACGATGTTGATCCCGTCCATCCTTTCTATCTCGGCTGCCAGCGCGTCCACTCCTGCGCGGACAGTTTTTTCAACGGCTTCCGGTCCCTCATATATTTCCTTGAGCATGAAGTGGGTGAAACCCTTGCGGGAGGTGTCCTGAGCTTTCCAGTCAACTGTCACTGGTTTCCTCTCAACCGGGACTCCTTCCTTTTCCAGATAGAACCCGTTGCGGGTTATGTATCCCACTTCCCCATCCTCCACGAACACCACCCTGCGTGTTCTGTCGAGAAAAGCCGTGAAATCTGATGCTATGAACATTTCCCCCTCGCCAACACCTATGACGAGGGGGCTTTTCATCCGGGCTATGTAGACCTTCTCCTCGGGCTCTGTGAGAACGGCAAGCGCGTAACTTCCTTTCAGCATCGAGACTGCCCGCTTGAATGCTTCGAAGCTTCCTTCCTGCAGGTTTTCTTCAATCAAGTGAGCGATAACTTCCGTGTCCGTCTCCGACCGGAACCTGTGTCCCCTCTCCTCAAGCTCCCTTTTCAGCTCCCTGTAGTTTTCGATTATCCCGTTGTGCACGACTGCCACTTTCATGGCACAGTCAAAGTGTGGGTGGGCGTTTTCACGCGTCACTCCGCCGTGCGTTGCCCACCTCGTGTGTGCCACCCCCACCTTTCCCCCCAGAGAGCCTTTCAGGACAGAATCGACCCTGCCGGTGTCCTTGACAAATCTCATGCCACTCCCGATCGTGGCGATGCCTGCAGAATCATAACCCCTGTATTCGAGCTTCTTGAGCCCATTCCTGAGGATAGTAAATGCATTCCCCTGTCCCGCGTATCCCACTATGCCACACACGTAACAAACTGGAAAAGGATTCTTAAAAGTATTTTTGAGAATTAATTAAAATAGAATTATAAAATTCAAATTGTTTTTTTACGAAATTGAAAGGTGCAATGCTAAATGTTAAATATGGTCTAAATAAACTCATCTCATGCCAATATGGAGAGTCACCGTAACGGGTGTTAGTGCGAAGAGGAAGGAAAAGATTCCAGAGAAGGTAACGGTCGAGGTTAAACCGGCGGTCCTTAAAGCGAGCGTGGAAGAAGCTGGAGCGTCCCGGCTTGTGAAAGTGGATTACAGGCTCCGCACGAATTACCAGCCAGATGTCGGTAGCATAGAGATAACTGGTGCCATGTATCTGGTTGGGGTTAATGCGGAAGATGCGATAGAGAACGACATGCTGAAAGATCCAGATCTGGTGAGGCAGGTTTACCAGAGGATTTTCCTGGAACCGATGGTCATGGCAATAAACATCGCAAAGGAACTGTTGCTTCCGCTCCCTGTCAGGATGCCGGAAGTCAAGGTCGAGAAAAAATCATAGGGACGGAACGGGGCTCATTGCCCCGCAAGCCATGCATTTCAGGACGAGGACCCTGTCCACTTTTACCAGTTTTGTATCCGGTTTCCCGCAGACGGGGCAGATCACGTATGTTTTGACGTATCTGTCCACTTTCTGGTTGAGCGTGAAACCGCTGAACTTCCCCACGAATATTACTCTGTTTCCGTCTATCCTCCACGCTGCTCCCATATCCTTGCCTATGAACTTGAGCATGTGCTTTATGTCCCTGCGCAGGTAATCCGCAATCTCCTTCGCATTTTTAAATATCGTTTTGTTGCCCTCCACAGAAACCTGTACCTTCGGAACCTCAAACCTCTTTTTTTCGAACACTATTGGGGGCATGAGCTTGTAAGCCCTGTCGAGCATTTCTTCATAACTGAGCATATCAGAACCTGTCGAACCGCTTTAAAAATAATGGCATTGAGAGGAATAGATTTAAAAAAGGGGCTTTTGAAGTTAAGTAGGATTAAGAGGTGATTTGGATGGCAGAAAAACCACACATGAACGTGGTGTTTATAGGGCACGTAGACCATGGTAAAAGCACGACTATAGGTAGGCTTCTCTACGAGACAGGGTACGTACCGGAGAACATCATGCGAAGGCTTGAAGAGGACGCAAAGAAAGCAGGTAAGGCAACGTTCGAGTTCGCGTTCGTTATGGACCGACTCAAGGAAGAGAGGGAAAGGGGACTCACGATCGACATAGCTCACCACGAGTTCCAGACTCCAAAGTATCACATAACCATCATAGACGCTCCCGGACACAAGGACTTCATCAAGAACATGATCACGGGTACCAGTCAGGCTGATGCGGCTGTTCTTGTTGTTTCCGCGAAGGACGGCGTTCAGGAGCAGACCAAGGAGCACATAACCCTTTCGAGGACTCTCGGTATAAACCAGCTGGTGGTCTGGGTAAACAAGATGGACGAGGTCAACTATGACCAGAAGAGGTACGAGGAAGTCAAAGAAGAGGTGAGCAAGTACCTCCGCATGGTCGGGTTTGATCCGAACAAGATACCCTTCATACCCGGTTCCGGTTACAAGGGCGACAACGTTGCGAAGAAGAGCGAGAATATGCCCTGGTGGAACGGACCCACCCTCGTGGAAGCCATAGATAATTTCAAGATTCAGGGCGTTGAGGAGATGGCCAAACTGCCTCTCAGGCTCCCCCTGCAGGACGTTTACAGCATAACAGGTGTCGGTACTGTCCCTGTGGGCAGGGTTGAGACCGGTGTGCTCAGGCCCGGAGACAAGGTCATCTTTGAGCCTCCACACGTGCAGGGTGAAGTCAAGAGCGTGGAGATGCACCACCAGCCTGTTAATGAGGCAAAGCCCGGAGACAACGTTGGCTTCAACGTGAGGGGTGTCGGGAAGAAAGACATAAGAAGAGGGGATGTTGTCGGTCACGTTGACAACCCTCCAACGGTTGTTGAGCGCTTCACCGCTCAGATGGTCGTTCTGAACCACCCGACAGTGATCGCGCCAGGGTACACACCCGTGTTCCACGCGCACACCGCACAGGTCGCCTGCAGGATCACGAAGATCCTCAAGAAAATCGACCCCAAGACCGGTCAGGTCGTTGCAGAGAATCCAGATTTCGTGAAGACTGGGGATGCTGCGATAGTCGAGGTTGAACCTGTTAAACCCATGGTGCTGGAGAAATACAAGGAAATCCCGCCAATGGGGAGGTTCGCTATAAGGGACATGGGTATGACCGTGGCAGTTGGAATGGTTATTGACGTTGTTGCCAGGAACAAGTGAGCTCTGCTCACTTCTTTTTTATTATCTTCCGAAAAGTTAACTTTTTAAAATGAAGGTGCGATATTTGCCTGTGAGGAAGGCAAGGATAAAGCTGAGTGGTATCAGTCCTGAAGTGGTTGATGGTCTTGCGTGGGAGATTCGCAAGATGGGCGAGAAAGCAGGAGTTAAGGTTAGTGGTCCCGTCCCTCTGCCCACAAAGAGGCTCAAGATAACCACGATGACCGCTCCAGATGGGGAGGGAACGGTCAGGTGGGAGAAGTGGGAGAAGAGGATTCACAAGAGGCTTGTCGATGTTGCTCTTGATGAGCGCGTGATCAAGCAGATAATGCGCTTGCAGGTCCCGGAGAACGTGCACATAGAGATTCAGATAATCGAGTGAACTTTTCCGTTTCTGGCTGCCTTCCTGAAAAACCTTAAAAATTGTGAATGCCCATGTATATGTGGATGGGCCTGTGAGGGTCAAAGAAAATGGCACGACACTTGAGGTTTATCTGGAATATAGGGATGAGCGAAGTTTCTTGGAAGAACTGAGGAAAAAAGACCCACTTGAAAAACTGGCGGATATCATGGTTCACGAGGTAGTGAAAGCCAGATTATCGAAATACGACGAAATTGTCATTAACGCTCCGAGAGAAATCGCGGACTACGCGGCTGGAAGAATGCGTAAAGAAATGAAAAACAGCAGGAAAAGAACGAGAACGGACTACTTGGAAAAAAAGGCAGGGATGTACACGATGGCTGTTGGGAGTGGGCTGGTCACCCTGGACGGCGTGCACTTTACGTCTGAAGCGATACAGTCGTGGTACGAGCTACTCGTTTGGGATGAGGTGTACCTGAGGCTCCTCGAGCGCTGTGGTTGTGGATGCACCATTGATTTGCTTGGAAAGCCAGCCATCAGAGCGTATATGTACAAATCAATAAACGGGGCGGTACTTGCCTTTGCAGTTGCGGCCGGACTGGGTATCTTTAGCAGGTACATAAGCAAAAAAGCAGAAGAATACCTGAAAGACTTTGAATTTTCTAACTTCAAGGGAAAAATAAGTGTCAGGTACACGGATCCGGTGAATGCTGAGTGAACGCATCCATATAGATCTGTATCGTTCCCCGGTCCGTGCCATTTTTTAAATCCACCTTCCAGTTTCTGGTGTGAGAATAGTAGTGGTCGATAAGGACAGGTGCAGACCTGACAAGTGCGGGCACGAGTGCCTGAAGTACTGCCCGATCGCCCGTCAGGGGAAGCAGATAATCCAGATAGACACCCGCGCGAGAATTGATGAAGAAATGTGCATAGGTTGCGGGATCTGCGTTCACAAGTGTCCTTTCGGTGCGATTTCGATCATAAACCTCCCTGAAGCCACGGGGTCGCCCATCCACCGTTACGGATTCAACGGGTTTGCCCTTTTCGGTCTGCCAACTCCCGGGGAGAGTGTTGGTTTGCTTGGTCCCAACGGGATAGGCAAGACAACGATAGTTCAGATCTTTTCCGGCAGGCTGATCCCGAATCTCGGGGGGAACAATGCAGACTGGGAACCCGTGCTGGAGAGGTTTGCGGGAAGTGAAGTGGGACAGTACCTGAAGGACGTTGCGGACGGCAGGACGAGAGTCAGCATAAAGCCGCAGAACGTGACTGACATACCCCGCTTTTACAGAGACACTGTTGGCAGCCTGCTGGAGAAAGCGGACGAGCGGGGCGAGCTGGACGGTATCGTCGATGCCCTGTCCATCCGGCACCTGCTTGGCAGGACTCCGTCGGAGCTGAGTGGAGGGGAGTTGCAGAAAGTTGCGATAGCCGCCTCTCTGGCAAGGGATGCGGACATTTACTTCATAGACGAGCCCGGGTCGTTTCTGGACATATATGAGCGTATTCGCGTGAGCGATGTGATAAAGAGGTTTGCGAAACGCGTTTTTGTCGTTGAACACGATCTGCTGATGCTTGACTACCTCACTGATGAAATTCACATAATGTACGGAAAGCCTGGCGTTTACGGGATAGTGAGCATGCGAAAGAGCACGCGGGTTGGTATAAACGAGTTCATTGAAGGTTATCTCAAGGCAGAAAATATGAAGATCCGTTCCGAGCCTCTCAAGTTTCTGTCGAAGCCTCCGAGTGAGGCGGGAAGCAAGAAGGTTGTTGAGTTTGGAAGTTTTGAAGTCAGGAACGGAAATTTCAGGCTTTCCGTTAATGGAGGGTACATAAAAGAAAAGGAGATTGTCGGGGTTGCTGGGAGGAATGCGCTGGGAAAGACAACGTTTGTGAAGGTGCTTGCAGGAGTTCTGAAACCTGAAGAAGGGAATGTGAAGGAAACCGCGCGCGTCAGCTACAAGCCCCAGTACCTGGATGCTCCCGATGTGACCGTGCGCGAGATTTTCAAGGGCGTGGAAACGGAGCTCAATCTGAACCGTGACCTGTTTTCTCCCCTGAGCATAGCGCACCTCCTGAACCGGAACTCAACCGAGCTGAGCGGGGGGGAGCTGCAGCGGGTCGCGGTCGCTCTTTGCCTGGCAAGGGATGCGGATCTGTATCTGATAGATGAACCAAGCGCTTATCTGGACAGCGAGCAGCGTATTGCTGTCGCAAAGGTTATCCGCAGGGTCATACAGGCAAGAAAGAAGGCTGCGCTCGTGGTGGAACACGACCTGATGCTGCTTGACTATTTGAGCGACCGGATTATGGTGTTTGAGGGCGAGCCCGGAGTGAGGGGAGAAGCCAGGGGTCCCATGGGGGTTCAGGAAGGTATGAAGGAGTTTCTGCAAACTGTTGACCTCACGCTTCGCAGGGACCCTCAGACGCGCAGGCCCAGAATAAACAAGCGTGACAGCAAAAAGGACAGGGAGCTCAGGTTGAAGGGCGTGTGGTATGAGCCCTGAGCTCAAACATCGCGTGATCCGTCATTTGCCAGTCCCTGAACCAGAATCTTCCAAGCACTTTCTTTCCGCTCAGGACGAGAGGGAGCCACAGTTCGTCATCCTCCCACATCCTGCTGTACGGAACCCTGTCGAGGGGAACCCAGACCGGTCTTGCCTCTGCTGTCTCGACGGGATCCCCCTCAAATTCTCTTGAGA
>CAYVIY010000028.1:6073-6459 GCA_964451765.1 Candidatus Undinarchaeota archaeon | reverse complement strand
AATCAGTGCAGGCATGTGTGTTAAAAAGGGATACTGATAATTCCTGCATGATAATCGCCCTCACGGAAAATGCGGGTGCCGTGGCCGACAGGCTCGCAGAGATCGGACGGCAGGGAATATACTGGAAATTTCACAGATCACGGTCGGAAATCGCGTGGAGCCTCCTCACGGGTCAGACGTTTCCCGGGCGGGCTCCCCTGCTTGCTCTCGGGACGGGGATAGACCCGCACAGGATGAACTGCGCGCTTGTCAGGGTGAAAAGCGGAAAACTCCCAACCAGCTTCAAATCAGAGGAAGGAGAAGTGCTGAACGCAGGAAAAATCACGCTGGCTGTGTTTCATAACGAAAAAAGCCTGATCAAAAGACTGAAAATGAGGTTCGGGGCG
>CAYVIY010000028.1:5792-6063 GCA_964451765.1 Candidatus Undinarchaeota archaeon | reverse complement strand
TTCGACGGGGGAAAACTGAAGGGGATAGAAAAAGAAATGGGGACTGTCGTGGCAGAATCTCCCGAAGTTAAAGGCGTGGCGAGAGCCCTGGGAATGAAACTGGCTGACGTGAACCGCGCCATCAAGGAAAAAGGCATAAAGCTAATTGAGATCAAAGGGAAAGCGGAAAAAGAGTTCATCCCCCTCATAAAGCAGGTTGAAAAGGAAAATGTCCTTCTGGTGGAGCTAACCGACCGCGCCTGTGGGGGAATAATAGCCGCAGGTCCCCACG
>CAYVIY010000028.1:229-5782 GCA_964451765.1 Candidatus Undinarchaeota archaeon | reverse complement strand
CAGCCGGAAAAAGTTTTACAGGGAGTCCGCGGGACTCGGCACGATGGGCATCCGCGAAATGAGGTACTTTGCGAAATTTCTCGCAGAATCAGAGAAAGATGGAAACCAGAAGGTATGAAAGCAACGCCCCGTCAAGAACGTCCGGAACCTCGTTCTGCCTTCCCGTCTTCACGAGGTAAATCGCCATGAACACGAAAGAGAAGGGGATCGCGTAGAGTGACGCGTAAAGCGAGTAATAGATCACCGCGGGAACCGCCATCCACATCATTACAAGCGCAGATATCAGGTAAAACGCGCTCTGGGCACCTCCCATCCCCATGAGCTTTGCAAGATTGAAGTTTTCCATCCCGTAAGGAAGTATCAGGTCCCACACTGCACGCCTGAGATAGAGTAAAAGCGCCACGGTCCAGGCAAACGGAATGTGCTCCAGGGAAAGGGGGATGGAAAACAGGAAAAGAAATGAGAAAAAGTAAAGCAGGTCGGAAAGGAAGGAGTAACGGGATTTTATCCAGTGAGACGCAAAAAGCAGGAGAATGACTATCAGGAACTGGCAGCCAACCTGAAAGTAGTACGCGAACATAACTGCCATAAGGAGGAACAGAAATGAGATCTTGTGAGCTTCCCGGAAGTCAGGACCGAACCTGCCCGGATGATAAATCCTGTTCAGCTCGTAATTCAGGCTGTTTTCAAGACCCGCAGACCCGAGAAACAGAAAAGTGTACGGGATGGCAAGAAGAAGGGCGGAACCGGATATCTTCAAGGCAACAAGTGAAAATAAAGTTAAAAGCAAGGATTCCTTCAACTCGAAATACTCAATCATTTCGACTTACCCTTTCTGAGCCTCTTCTTGGGGCGAAGACCGGTGTACCCGCACTTCCTGCACCTGACCTTGCCCGCGCGAACTTTCTCAGGATCCGCCCTGATTCGAGCGTTACACTTCATACAAATGAACACTCGATCGAACAGGCGTCTTGAAACGGGATCGTCCATACCTTACCCTCACCGCACCCCCATTTATAACTCTTTTGTCACAGCGATATCATTCCTGTGAGATCCAGCATCGCCCTGCCCGGATACTCCACGGCAACCCTCTTGACCTTCCCCTTGACCTCCTCGGGTGCGGAATCGTATATCATCTTTATCAGCTTGCGGTTTATCAAAGGCTTCAGCTCACTGACGTCCATGGCTTTGAACAGGTCTTCACTGGTAACCGTCTTAAAGCTCTTGACTTTACCCTCCACGATCTTAGCCTTGAAAACCTTCGAAAGCTTGTTCCCCTTGTAGTGTGCAAGGTAAATCCCGTCATCGAGCAACCAGACGAACGCCCTTGAGCCGGCAAACTCGAATATTATTTTTGGCATGGTTTTTATCTTGGCCTTGACAGCCCCCTTTATATCTTCCGAAACGAGTGATCCAACTACTTCTTTTTTTATCGCATCGACGAACGCCCTGACCTTTTTATCGAGTGCATAAGCGTCCTCCAGCTTGGGCTTTTCATCCCCGTGCTCCACAGCCTTGAACTTCTGGATGACCTCGGCAGCCACGCCGGCAAGCGCACCATCAATGAGTCCCTGATCAGCATATTTCTTGAGTACTATGGGCATCTCAGGAACTGCAACCGGCTTCTCCCCAAGGCTCATAACAAATGCGTTGGTTGCCCAGGTAACCGCTCTGTAATACCTTTCAAGGATCCATTCAACGTACTGCTCTATCTTTTTCAGGTAGAATTCCGCCCCATCAAGGCTCCTCGCCATTGCCTCTTTTGTGGGCTTTATTTCCCCCGCCTTGAGCAACCTCTGCATCGGCTTCAGTATCCCCCCGTCATAAACAGGTTTCATGTGCCTGAGAAAGTTGTAAATTATGTTGTCCCCTTCCTTCGCGAACTGGAAAAACTCTGTGAGGGTGTGAAGCTGGACCTGCATTTTCTTGTCTATTTTCTTGCCGAGATCGACGAGGATCGCGAGAAGCTTTTCCTTGAGCTCGTCGGGAATGTCCCGCTGAGTGTCATCGACAACGACCAGCACATCGATGTCCGATCCGGGGGTGAAATCCCCGCGAGCGAGACTGCCTATTACGGCAATTCCCTTGACCATGTTCCCCAGCTTTCTGCGTGCGAGAACGGAAAATCTCTCCGCAGCCTTCATCTTCATTCTGTAAAATGTCTGCCTCCTCTTTTTAGCCTGATCAATCATTTTAAGCTTGCTTTCTTTCTTTTTCTCTTCCTGCTTTTTCTCACTCACTTCAATCACCTTCTCAAACTCTGCTCGTTCACCCATCTATCTATTTTGGCTACCATTTCCACGACCTTCTCGTGAAGCAGTTCCAGCTCGCCCGGCTTCACGTAACTCAATTCACCTTTTTCTATGGATTTCATATACCCGAACGCCAGCTCGTACGTTCTCACGTCCTCTTCCGTGATAACTCCTTCCTTGAGGAGAGTTCCTTTCAGGAGAGCGGGAACCTCCCACGGCGAGCCGGGGATCTTCCCGAACTTCATGATCCCCGCATGCGCGGCCTCAACAGCAGCCCAGTAAAGCGCGTTCAAAGCACCGTTGAGGGCAGACACGTACCCGTTAAGGTTGTAGTAAGCACGGGACAGAGCCGCACTCACGGCTTCATCAGTGGGTCGCACTTTTCCCTGAATCAGCAACCTCTTCAGGGGAGAAAAGAACCCGAGATCAACCAGAGCTATGCCATCACGCAGTATCTGAATTATCAACGGGTCTCCCCTGCGAGCTGAATCCCAGAACTGGCTTATGGTAACCGTATTCACGTGAAACTTGGGAAACGCTTGAGTGAGCTTGCTCATCTCGTTCTGATACGCGAGGTAAAGAGCCTTGTCGAGGGGCGCAAACGAATCATCCACTATGACCAGAACATCGATATCGCTGTCTTCCTTCTCCACCTTTCTGGCAAATGAACCGAAAACAACGACAGCTTTTATGAAAGTGCCGAACTTCTTGACAATCTGAGCTGTGAACTCGTAAATTTGTGAAACATCCTCAAGACGCATCTCGGCTCTCTGTGCATCAGCCATCACGTCCTCTTTCTTTCTCATCTCGACCATTACATCACCCTAACTACTCTTCTTTGAGGAATATAATAAGGGTTGCGAACTGGACCACACGTTCGGCGTCCTGCCGGGCCCTATCGAGTAGCCGCCCCCGAAAAGGGCGGGAGCCGTGTACGCACCGAACGCGGTCCTCATGGGACCGGGGGTGTTTTCGTACTGGAATGAGTAGAACCCCTTAGAAGCAAATCCGCTGGACCAGTAAGCCTGAGCCCTATCCTGCCAGTAGCTCGCATCACCGAATCCCGCATACCTCAGCAAACCCGGAGAAGGCTCGGGACCTCCGGACATGGCAAGTATCGCTTCGAGAGGCATACCTTGATCCCACATTGCATTCAGCGTCACTTCAGTATCATGGTGTCCCAGCCCCCCTTCTATGTTGACTATTCCCAGATCCATCACCTTTTTCAGTATATCCGGATCCATTCTGCTGACCTCGTCCAGCCAGTCACCCCAGGCTATGTGCTCGTGACCGAACCCCCTGCCCCCTACTATGTGGACGTGTCCGGGCTTTATCCCGCGCTTCTTCAGCTCCTTCAGGAACTTGCTCGGCTTTATCTTGCTGGCAGCCGCGTGCCCGATATCGAATGTCATTGTTATCCTGTCCTCAGGAATGCCGTTAGCTTTCGCAATCGCTCTGAGCTTCTTGATTATCTTTGCCATATGCTCCGGCTCGTAAAAGTACGCGAAACCAGCCATGTAACCCTTTTCAGGTCTTGCAGGAAACAGGTTCTCCAGAGCAATTTTGATGTTCCCTTTCTTTAGCATTTTCTTGACTTCCGGATCCTTCAGGAGTTTGCTGAACGTGTCTTCCACGTTCTTTTCAATCTGTTTTATGGAATCTTTGAACGGACCGAACCTCGAGAGGTGGCTCATGGCAAGTTCCCACGCCTGTTTCCTGGTTTCCAGCTCGTCCTTGTACGACTTCACGAGCTGTCCGTCCATCTTCACGGGCTTCAGAGAAGCGAGATCAACGAGCAACCACGAGTTGGTAAGCTCTCCCAGAAACCGCCTGTCGCTCACCCGGGCAGCGAGCTCGCTCTTCAGCTTTGCCAGCTCGTTCTTATCAACCACAAATTTATCTCCCACCTGCCTTATCACCCTGCTGAGCCGGGCTCTCGCCCTGTCGGCAACGCGGGGGTGGTAATTCTCAAGCAGCATCTGATTTATCGCGTTGACATTGTCTCCATACTTGTTCAAGAGCTGGTGAAGGGCGTAATCAGCAGCCCTCGTGGAAAAGTTCTCCACCAGCTCCCCTGCCTGCGCCCCGAACTTCTCCGCAAATATGGTCGGGAGAACCTGAATGAAGTTTGCCCACTCTCGCTGAATCTGGTCTTTCAGGAGGGGGTCTTTAACGTCGTACTTCTTGAAAAGATCCTTCAACTCTTTTTCATTCTTTGCCAGAAAGAACGGGTTTTCCACGGGCATCTTCTGGTTCAAAAATGGCTCAACGAAGTAGTAACCCATCGAGCCTATCGGGTGAACTGTTATCACGCCTGCCCCCATCTTGTCAGCATACTCAATCGTCTTTTTCAGGATGTTTGCAGCCCTCGCCTTCTCGATGCTGGTCATCCCTGCAGGCTCCGCCTGCATCGGAGCGTGAACAGTGAAACGGCCGCCGAACGCGTTCGCGATCTCCTTCATCCTTTTGAAAATTGTATCATGAACCCCTGCAGGTCCTTCACTTATCCTCGCAGCCTCTCCCCAGAAAGTCTTTACAGACCCCCCTCCTTGGTTCTTGGAAAACAGTCCTCCAACGTCAAGCTCAGCGCTGACAACTCCTCTCTGAAATGTCTGCTCGAGCTGGGTTATGAAATCCGCATTCTGGTCGGGCGGAGGGACAGTCGCCCCGAACGGTGTTTTCTTTATCTTGTCCGCCACGTTATATTACTGCAATACACTTATATTAAAGTTGGGCTTTTTCTGACATGGAAAGTTTCATCGCGATAACAGTGGTCGCAGCGCTCATCTCGTACGGGATGTCCATTTTCTTTGCAAAATACTTCAGGAAAGCCGGAATCGTCGGGGAAGATGTGCACAAGAAGAGGGCAGTCCTGCCAACCAGCGCGGGCATTCCCGTCTTTCTCGGCTTCTTTATGGCAACCATGCTGTACTCGTTCTACATATCGTACGTTCTGCAAACCAGCGTTTACCTGTTCGAAATCTCCGTGGGGGTGCTGTCCATCGCCGTGATAACGCTCGTGGGCTTTCTTGATGACGTGAATGTCAAGGGGAGTATAAGGAGGGGACTCAAGCAGTGGGAAAAGCCCCTGCTCACGCTTCCCGCAGCGATCCCCCTCATGGCAATGAAGCTCGGGACGCCGACCGTGATCCTCCCCTTCCTCGGGGAGGTAAATCTCGGGCTGCTTTACCCACTCCTGCTGGTCCCCCTCGGGGTTATGGTGGCAGCCAACATGGTCAATTTACTCGCGGGGCTGAACGGTCTGGAAAGCGGTCTGGCCATCATATACCTCAGCTCACTG
>CAYVIY010000028.1:0-219 GCA_964451765.1 Candidatus Undinarchaeota archaeon | reverse complement strand
CACTGAGCCTGTTCGCGTACCTGCACGTGAGCTCCATCGCGGCCAAGGTGATCGCGTTCGCAGCCCTTGGAGCCGTGATCGGCTTTTTCCCGCTTAACAGGTACCCTGCAAAATTCCTACCGGGCGACAGCCTGACATACTTTTTAGGATCCGTTCTGGCAATTATAGCCATAGTGGGTAACATGGAAAAAGCCGTGGTCATAACCAGCATTCCCTTCG
>CAYVIY010000027.1:0-6549 GCA_964451765.1 Candidatus Undinarchaeota archaeon | reverse complement strand
TCAGAGCCCCGAAAAGGAGGGAAGTGTCACGGAACTCGTGAACATTTTTTGGAAAACCGGTATAGGAAGACGGTAAGCTCGGAATTATTTTTTCTTTCAGAATCCTGCTCAAATACTTGCTCCTGCTGTCCTCAACAACGCCAACAACTCTGGTTCCAACTTTTTCACTTTCTCGTATTATCGAATCGTAAAGGGAGATAACCCTCCTGTAAAGGTCAGGATACATAGTTTTTGCAGCCGAAGTGCTGGGGTGAGGGTAAATCGGACCGTCAAGAAGTAAGTAATCAGGGGACTCTTCCCGTATGACCTCCACCACCCTGCCCGCTTCCTCTATCATCCTGTGAATTCCACTCAAGAACACGAGCTCAGCATCACTTGCAGTTTCCGCAGACAGCACGCGGGGAGCAGGTGGCTGGTAGTACTTCACAGATTCCACCCGACCGTCCGCGTAGTTCATGCACACACCGACAGCGCGAACAACGATCACGTCTATTCCGTGAAAGCTCCTCGCCTGAAGCCCTCCGTCAACCCCGCAAACCTTGCAGTTCACTTTAACTTTTTTCACGGGATTGATAACTCTGTCCCTCGTGAGGTCGCCCACCCGGAATTCAAAATCCTTTATTTCACGTATCGCTTTAACCAGCTTCCTGCGGTTGTTCTCCAGAGCTTCTATCCTTCTGGAAACCTCACCAACAACCGCCTGCATCTCGCTCATACCAGACCTCCCACCTCACCCGGAGGCTCCCTTGGAGACTGAGGAAGGCTGGAAGGCTCCTTGCTGACCAGCTTCGGAAGGAGAAACTTCCAGACACCGAAGCCAGCGCCGGCAAGCAACAGGAGGATCAGGATCGGGTTCACCCCCTTGTTGCTCTCGGCTTTTTCCTCCAGAATCTTGAGCGCCCTCTCAACATCACCGAGCCTGACCTTGGCTTTCGTGTACTCTCCACTTTCTATGTAGTCTTCAGCCTCATCAAGCTTCCTTTTAAGGGTGACGTACTGAGTCGACTTCATCTCTCCCCTGAAACTATCAAGAAGTGACCTGTCGTCCTCGAGTCTCCTGCTGAGTTCTTCAGATTGCCTCCCTATGATCACCGTAAAACTCTTTCGATCGAAGTAATCAGGGAAAGAGGAGGAGTAAATTTCCAGGATGCAGTCCACACTGCGAGTCTGAATGTTTGCGGGCGGCTCAAGTCGAAGGGTTATGTATCCGTAACCCCCTTCCGTTTTTATCTCCTTCGGAGCGGAGATCCAGCTGGGAGCATCCAGATCGATCCTGAAGGAATCGTCAAGACCCCCCGTGCTGACAGTCACATTGACCTCGCTCACCTTACCGGGAGAAGCAGCTATCTGCCTGTCGTCCATCCTTATCTCGGGGGAAAATTTACCCACATCGACCTTCAAAGGAAACTCAAGCTCATAGGTTCCAGCGCGGACAATCACCGAAGCGGACATTCCCTTTTCCTCCATGTATGCGGGAGCGTAAAACTTGAAAGTCACCTTACGGGACTGCCCCGCAGGAAGACTGACAAGGTACGCCGGGGGGGTTATTATGTCTGAAGTGGACTCAAATTCAACCTGAAAGTCCTGATCTGCGTTGTTTTTCAGGACATAATCCACGGAAACAACGCTCCCAGATATCGCCTTGACCTCTCGCGGTCCCGTGAGATCCAGGACGGAAGAACCCCTGATCGGCAGGTTCGAAACTTTTGTAATTTTCTCTTCGCCCAGATCAGACACAAACATGTACACGTAAAAATCGACTTTGTCCACCCTCGAACAGGTCTCCATCATCTTTTCAGCAACATCCTTGAGATCCTGCTGGTAATCGACACTTGCCAGGTAGAGCGACTCTTTGCGGCTCGCCACCTGACCGGGAGTCCCATACTCGTAAGCGTCAATGACATCCTCAATCCGCATGGCAACTTTTTCCGCATCATCGTACAGCTTCATCGAGTCCTCAGTAGTCATTGCAAGCTTTTCCTCGTTGATCCGGGAAGTTATGTTCCGAAGCAACAGGATCGTGTCATTTGAAATGTCCCCTGAAAGGCTGTACGCAACCCGTGAAAGAACAAGCACCCTTCTGCCCGCGTTGAACGCTGCGGTGTCCTCCTCCCTGAAACCACACGCACCGCCCACACTCACGTTGGCGGTGAAGTTGTTACCTATCCCTCGAACCACCTTCCCTTCCCCCCAGCCACCGTCAATGTCAAGGGCAGGTTCAGTGTAAACTATCCAGAACACCTTCGGCTCGACAGTCCCCGCAGCGTACACCTTGAATCTCACGGGATTCTCGGAATAGCTAATCAACTCGGAAGGGCTCTCTATGTTCATTTCCATAACCACCCTCTTCTCCGGGAAAAGCCGCAGGGTGTACTTTTTAACACCGAGATGAGTTGAATTCACATACAGGACTACGTCTCCCTCCCCCTGATGAAACTTGGAAACCTCAAACGAGATTTCCACTTCCTTTTGCCCCCCAGAGGGAAGCTGAAAATGTGAAGGTGAAAGTGAAATTTTCCACCCCTCGGGAACCTCTGCACGGAGGTCGTACGTGTCCGCAAGGGTTCCGGTATTGTTAAGGGTAACACGAACAACGTACGAATCGCCGGGATAAATCTGAGGAAGATCGGGAATGCTCAGGTCAAAATCCGCGAACTCAAAATAATGAAAGTACTTGACAAATCTTTCCGCACTGCCTGATGAATCCCTGGCTGCGATGACGTACAGACAGTACTTCCCGCCCGAGACATCCTGGCTGCTCAGGGGATAATCTATCACGTACCTCTGGGGATCCCCTGAGAACGAATTTTTGTAAAGATACATCACTCTCTGTGAATCTGAATCAACAATTGCAGCGTACACTGCAACTTCATCATCTCCTATATCCTTCCCCTTTTCCGCCCGGACACTGACCTCAAACCTGCGAATCGAAGCGTTGAAACCCGCAGAAACATTCAGGGGGAGCGTGTTCGGAGTCTCAAGATCGGGCAGCGAAAAGGACACTACACCACAAACGGGGCACCCCAGGGTGTCATTCCCGACAATCGTAAGTTCAACTTTCTCATTTCCCGTGAAATCCGTAACAGGTATGAAAAAGGTGTAATTCCTGCCCGTGGGATACTCCTGTGAAAGAACCTCAGTAGGGATAACGGGCCTGGCGGTGCCAACCACCGCGCGGGAGTGATTCACAGAAAAAACCATCCTGTTGGGGGGCTCCGCTTCAATCTCAAGCAGGCTCGGTCCAAGTGACCAGAAATGAGCCGTTCCGTTATAGAGTTTGATCATACTGTCCTCGGAGTAGCACGCATCTTCCCACAGATCCTCCTTCCAGCTGCAGAGAGCAAACGCCATGCTCAGGACCAGCACCAGCAACAGCAGCTTCTTCACTTTTTCACCCCCGCCAGTCTGGCGAGCAACGCATCCAGCTGAATTACCTCTGTCGCCCCTTCAAGCATCCTGAATTCGTGCTCCCCAACAACACGGATCAGCTCTGCTTTCTGTGAATCCGTCAGGTCATCACGGTTCATGAGGTTTGAATAAATCCCTTTGATTATCACGTCACCTCCGATACCCTTTTCAACCATAAGCTTTAGCAGTGAATTTCGGGCATCTGTGAATTTTCCGGAGAGAGCCAGATCAGCTATTTCATTTATCTCTTCAGGCCTTGCCGCCGCGGATGCCTCGTAAACGTCCTCCACAGTCACGTGGGAATCGGACGCGGAAGCCGCCTGAAGGAGATTCACAGCGTACCTCGCATCCCCCGATGCTATCTTCGCAACTGCCCTGTACGCTTCCTCATCGACCTTCAGGTTTTCACCGGCTGCGATCTTTTTCAGCATAAATATCAGATCGTCCTCAGTGAACTGCCTGAACCTGAAAACAACAGTCCTGCTCTGAATGGGTTCTATTATCTTGCTGGAGTAATTGCAGCTGAGTATGAACCTGCAGGTCGAGCTGAACACTTCCATGGTCCTGCGAAGCGCCTGCTGGGCTTCTCTCGTCAGTGCATCCGCTTCATCCAGGAAGATTATTTTGAATTTTCCTCCCAGTGGCTTCGTGCGCGCAAAATCCTTTATCTTGTTCCTGATTACATCTATCCCTCGCTCATCGCTCGCATTCGTCTCAAGGTAATTTTCTTTCCAGTACTCCCCGAAAAGTTCACGGGCGAGACACATTGCTGCAGTGGTTTTGCCAGTTCCCGGGGGACCTGCGAAAAGCATGTGAGGAATCGATCCGTCCTTCACAAAAGCCTTGAGCCTTGAAACGATGTGCTTTTGATTGATCATGTCATCGAGCTTAAGCGGACGGTACTTTTCCGTCCATATCTGACCGAAATCCACCATGCAAAAAATAGCCGGGAGATGTATAAAAGCTTCTCGTAGCTATTTTAAACCCCTGCCGATATTGCGGGTATGAAAAAACTGCTCGTCCTGCTCATGCTTATGGTTGCGGGGTTTGCAACCGTTCTGGAGGTTCCGGCAGTAACATCAGATGGAAAGGGGATAAAGGTCAATCTGGAATGTGAAGTCGTTCCGGGAAATGGAAAGATCCTCGTTGCCACGGAACCGCTGGTGGGGATCACCACCCAGCAGAGTGAAAGAAACGCTGTGCGCGCGGTGGAAAAGTACCTGGGGATGTCTCTGTCTGGAAAGGATGTAATATTCGTATTCCGGGCAAACACCACAAGCAGCGTGGAAGGGGGGTCCGCGGGGGTTGCAATGGCAGTCTGCCTGATATCCGAGCTGACAAACAGGACCCCTTCGGAGGACGTGAGCGTCACGGGAGCCATCGACGAGGAGGGAAACGTGAAAAAGGTTGGAGGAATCCTGCAAAAAGCAAACGCGATGAAGGACAAGTCCGTTTTTCTTATACCGAAAGGGCAGGAAATCACCCATACGTACCTTAAAAGGTTTCATTCTCCTTACGATGGAATTTACGTGGAAGAGCTTTACCCTGTATCGGTCAACGTGTCGGAATTTGCAAAAGAAAACTGGAACACCAGCGTGGTAGAGATAGCCACGCTGCAGGATGCGATATCCTGGTTCTTTGACAGAGAAATCCCGCACAAACAGGTGTACCGTCCGGCAGCCCTGCCCGAATTTGAAAGAAAGCTGGAAAGAATAAACAAGCTGGCTGAATACGAAGTGGAAAGGGCTGAAAAAACTCTCAGGGAAAATGACACAGCCAGCCAGAAACTCATGGACAGGGCGCTGGATGTCCCCGAAGGGTATCCGTACACACGGGCAAACTACGCATTTCTCGTGGCAGTCAGCGCGGGTGAAGGGAATGATGTGACCACAATTGCCCGAAAACTCGCGGAAGAATTCAAAAAAACACCAACCTCAGACCCGTACTGGAGGGCAGAGGCAGAAGAGAGACTGAGCTGGGCTCTCTACAGCACGGAAAACCCCGCTGCCAGAAAAGAGTGGCTGCTGATAGCCGCAAAGATGTTTTCCCTGGAAAGGTTCGGAAACGAAAGCATTGACGCGAGTTACGTGAAAAAGCAGGCGAACTCCAGAATCATTCAGGCTAAAGATGAAGTTGAAAGGGCAAAGATGGCAGGAGCTGATGTTTCCCTCGCGGAAAACAGCCTCAATCTTGCCATAAAAAGCTATGAAAATGAGCTGTACTTTGCCGCCCTTTACAATGCGATGGACGCTATAGCCTGGGCAAGGGCTAACCTCGGGGGAAGGGCAAACATAACGGAAGAACTCACGCACGAGTTTCCCGAAGCGTACAGGAGGCACGCGATATACCTGTTCTACAATGCAGAGAATCCCTCCGATAGAAATGCCGCCCTCTACTCAGCCATAAGGGCAGATCTGCGGGAGGGTGCATTCGAAGAGGCAGACCACCTGCCGTTCAGCCTGAAGCTTCCTTCTATCTCCCTGAAGGACCTCATTTTGGTAACGCTTGCGGGGTACCTCCTGTGGGAAGAAATCAACAAAAAAAAGCCTGCAGGTCTGAACCAGAAGGATGAAATGATCCTGCTGGAGGTTAAATCGGAAGCTGTAAAGGCACTGCAGAGAAAACTCGAGAAAGGGGAGATAAAGCGGGACGAATATGAAAGAATCATGAAAAAGCTGGAGGGACTGTGATGTACGTCGTGCTCGTTGAGCCGGAGTATGACGGCAACATCGGGCTCATAGCCAGGGTTGCAAAGAACTTCGAAGCGGAGGGACTGATACTTGTCAATCCCCGGTGCGAGATCGGGGAAATGGCGAGAAGGAGGGCAATGCACGCTCTGGACTACCTTGAGAACGCCCGGATTTACGGCACGCTTGAGGAAGTCAGGAAGGATGTGCAGTTTCTCGTGGCAACCACGGCTGTAAGGGCGAACCAGTACAACGTCAACAGATCGACCATTTCCCCCGACAGGCTTGAACTGGTTGAGAGCATGGGTGTGGTGTTCGGGCGGGAAAGCACGGGACTGCGGAATGATGAAATTGAACTGTGTGACGCCGTGGTCAGCATACCTGCAAGTGAAAAGTACAGCACGCTGAGCATATCCCACGCAGTCACCGTGGTTCTCTACGAACTTTACAAAAG
>CAYVIY010000026.1:0-6657 GCA_964451765.1 Candidatus Undinarchaeota archaeon | reverse complement strand
GCGTTCTACAGCCTGAAACACACGATAGGAAACACAAAGGAAAACACGTTTGACGAACAGAAAGAGAGCAACGACATATTTGTCGATCTGGAGGTCATGCTCGATGTCTTGCGGGATCAGATGCACATAAATGCGGACAGGCGTGGTGTAGCCGTTGGAGACGTTACCATTGAGGACAGGGGAGATGAGATAGATTGGAGCAAGCTCGGATCTGGAGGCTGGGCGATCCCGGGAAACGTTGAGGAGATGTCGTTCAAGGAAATAAACGCGGATTACGTTCTCGTCGTGGAGAAAAACGCAACATTTGACAGATTGCACGAGGACAAATTCTGGAAGAAACACAACTGCATACTCATAGGCACGCAGGGGCAGGCGGCGAGGGGGATCCGCAGGCTGATTCACAGGCTGAGCACGGAGTTCAAGCTGCCCATATACATATTCACGGACGCAGACCCCTACGGGTGGTACATCTACAGCGTCATCAAGATAGGAAGTATGAATCTCGCCCACATAAGCGGAAAGCTTGGAACCCCCAAGGCGCGCTTCATAGGGCTGAGCATATCAGACATTTACAAGTACGGCCTGGAAAACGCGATAATCAAAGCGAAAGATGTTGACCTCCGTAGGGCAAAAGAGCTTCTGACCTACCCGTGGTTCAAGCACAAGCTCTGGGAGGATGAGATAAAAATAATGCTCAAGAAAAAAGTAAAGGCGGAGCAGGAAGCTCTCGCCCAGAAGCACCTGCGCTTCGTCAGCGAAACCTACCTGCCTGAAAAGATCGAAAATAAAGAGTTTCTGCCTTAATCTGCCTCCCCCATTTCTATTTTTCCAAGCTCCCTTCGAGCAACATCTATTGCTTCCTTCTGCCCCATTTTGACCTGCCACAGCTTCCACGCAGTCCACTTCCACACTCTCTCATCGAGCGCCTTGCTCCCCATAACTGCGCTTTCATCCATCCCGAGTGGAATGAGCCGGATCAGTCCTCTCTCCTGCTCGTCCGTACCCATCAGATACTCTTTCTCGAGCATAAAGAACACGGGTATTTTGTCCAGCATTTCCTCCTCTTTGAACTCCCCCTCCACAGGCAGGATCTTAAAATCGTTTCCCTCATCTGCCAGCTGTTTATTGACCTTCTTTATCAGCCCGATCAGCTTACCTGCCTCTTCCTCCCCCGGAACGACCGCGAGGATCCCCACGGTACTGTCCATCACGTTCAGGAGATCCTCGTTCGTGATGAACTTCATACCAGTTGAACGCGCACCTTTTTAATAAGCCTGACTGATCAGGAGTGTGTACGTGTTCACAGAAAGGGAAATCAAGGAGCTGCTACTGTCTGCAGTGGTCATAACTATCGTGTTCACCTGGCCAAACCTCTCTCCCGTGAACTTTGCGCTCTTTTTCCTGTTCATAGGCCTGGGGTTCGTGATTCACGAAATCGCTCACAAGCTCACTGCACAGTCCTTGGGAGCATGGAGCGAGTTCGTCATGTGGAAAGACGGACTCCTCCTGGCACTTCTGCTGAAAGTGACCACGGGAGCAACGATAGTCGCTCCGGGAGCAACGTACTGGGTAAAACCCCTCGCAACCCTTGAAGAGCAGGGTAAGGTGGCTCTTGCAGGACCCCTTTCGAACGTGATCCTTGCGCTCGCATTCAAACTCGCGGCAGCAATATTTCCCGTGATGCGGTTCGGAGCATACATCAACGCCCAGCTCGCTCTTTTCAACCTGCTCCCCCTTCCACCACTGGACGGGGTCAAGATCATGCGATGGAACTTCGTGGCCTGGCTCCTGACGGGACTCATGGCGTATGTCCTTATCTAAAGAAAATCTATAGCCCTGGAAAGCATCCTGCGAAGCCGGGAACCCATCATTCTCGTTCTGCGTTCAATCTCACTGGCTATCTTCACGACCTTTTCGGGACTTCCCGTTTCAACGGCAACTATCGCGTAGTAATCCCCGGAGCGAAACACCCTTTTCAGAAAAACGTTCGTTGAAAACCTGCCCGATACTTCCGCGAGAAAATACTCAAACCTGCTCCTGACCTGCCCCAGAGCCTGCGGGGATAGAACAGAGGGGGCAAGGAAAACCCGAACAATGGCGTGCTCCTTCCCTTTCTGTATCACTTTCACACCGGAAAATGTCCTCAATGTTTAAAAGGGTTCGCGGTAACCTGCCAGTGTGACCGATCTGGAAAGAATCGCGGAGCTCATCAGAGCCTGTCACAGGTGCAGACTGGCAGAGAGCAGAACCAACCCCGTGCCCGGAGCGGGAAACCCTCACGCGAAGGTCATGCTAATAGGGGAAGGTCCGGGGTACTGGGAGGATCAAAGGGGGGTGCCGTTCGTTGGCAGGGCGGGGAAACTGCTGGACGAGTACCTTGCGGGCATCGGTCTGAGCAGGAACGAAGTTTTCATAGCGAATGTCGTGAAGTGCAGACCCCCGAACAACAGAACTCCGTGGAAAGATGAAATTGAAGCCTGCTCGCCCTTTCTGGACATGCAGATCGAAGCGGTGAATCCGAAAGTCATTGTCCCGCTCGGGAACACTGCGGGAAACTGGATTTTCAAAAAGTATGGACTGGAATGGAAGGGGGCAACGCAGGAGAACGGCAGAGTTTACACTGTCAGCACGCTGTTCGGCACGAAGTACATAATACCCGTTTTTCACCCTGCTGCCGTGCTCCGCAGGGCAAACCTCGATCCTGAGGTCCGCGAAGCATTCAAAAAAATAACGGAAAAAATCAGAGCTTGATCGCTCCTGTCGGGCAGGCTTCTGCAGCCTGCTTCGCAAGTTCCTTCTCTTCATCAGTTTCGGGCTGTTTCACAACCTTGCTTTTCATCGTGTCCGTATCGAGCTGAAACAGCTGGGGGGCAAGCGCCACGCAGGCTCCGCACCCTATGCAAGCGTCCTTATCTATGTTGACCATACAACCAGCACAGCAGGAAAGATTTAAGCTTTAAGCATTTTATAAAAAATAAGCTTTATAAAACCGCGGGCGGCACCCATTGTATGGTATTGAGTCAAAGCGATAGAAATGCTGTTAAGGAGATACTCAAAGAAATGGACCGGGAAGTGAAACTCCTGTTCTTTGAGGGGGAAAACTGTGAATACTGCTCCGCGATAAAGGAGCTACTTAGCGAGCTCACGGACCTTGGAAAGATAAAGCTTGAAGTGCTTGACATAAACAGTGATCTTGCAAAGGAGCTGAATCTGGAAGGAGCTCCTGCAATAGTGATAGACAATAACAGGCGGATAAGGTTCATGGGAATACCCAGCGGACACGAGTTCCGCGCCTTCCTTGATGCAATAATAATGGTTTCAACGGGCAAGTACAAGCTGAGCGATGAAGCGAAGGGAATGCTTGAAAAAGTGAATAAGCCGGTCGAGATAAAGGTCTTCATAACGCCAACCTGCCCGTACTGCCCGATAGCGGTTTTCACAGCGCATAAGTTCGCCGTTGCCAACGAGAACGTGACCAGCAAGATGATAGAAGCCATAGAGTATCCCAAACTGGCGGAGAAATACGGGGTCATGGCAGTCCCGAAAATTGTGATAAATGATGAGGTGCAGTTCGAAGGAGCAGTTCCAGATCACATCTTCGCCCAGCACGTGCTTCAGGCACTTAAGGGTGAGTGATCCACCTGCTTATTTTTCTGTTTTTGTTTGAGTACACGATCACCCTGCTGGGTTCGTGTTCGTCCATGAACTCGTAGTCAAGTCCTTCCATAACCCGGCTCGCGAATTCTTTCACATACTCGTGCTCTGGCATCGCGCTTCTCGGCAAGCGGTGCATACTGTACCCTATGTGCATATACGCCTTGAACTCCACAAAGTGGGCATTGGCACGGCGTATGACATCCCGCCACTTCTCCTCCAGAACGTCGTTCAGCCCGCGTATGACAGTGATCCGCAGAACAGTGCGGGTCGGCACTCTCGCGAGGAAGTCAGCGCTTCGCATGAGCCTGTCCCACGCATCCTTTTGAGTGGGAACGGACACCCTCCTGTAAAGATCTTCTGTCGGAGCGGTAACGCTGAGATAGAGCTGCGTTGGCAGTGCGTCTTCTTTTTCCAGCCTCTCGAGCATCTCCGGAACCTGTCCATTGGTAACTATGAAAACGGAAAACACGTTCGGCCGGGCTTTCAAGACCTTGACCAGCTCGGGAAGTTTGGGATAAAGGGTCGGCTCTCCGCTCAGGCTTATGGCAAAGTGAACGGGATCCACAGCTTCCTCCATGCGCTTCCTGTCAACCTCGGGATTCCCCCAGAATCCTGTCAGCAACTTCTTCCGAAGCTCTATCAGGTGATCGACCATTTCAGCAGGATCCGTCCACTCCACGTCCCCCGGGAGATGAATGTACTCGGCGGGACGCCAGCAGTAAACGCAGTTGTTGTTGCAGAAAAGCGCGCTTGGTGAGAACTCCATGCATCTGTGAGCAGGAAGGCCGTAGAACGTTTCCTTGTAGCAGGTCCCCCGCCCGAGTATGCTCTGCCTCGTCCAGTGGCAGATCTCAACTGCCCCCGTCCCGTAGAACCTGTAGCCTTTCTTTTCAAACTCCGCGACTATTTTCTGATCCACCTGCTTAACAGGTTCCGGCATTTTTAATCATTTCAGTCTGGCAAACAGTGGAACGGACAGGAAACCGGACAGGGCGGGGAACAACATGGCTGCATTTCCCCGGGCGGGAATCAGCAACCCTGTCAGGATCGATCCCACAAAAACACCAAGCCCGTACGTCATATGGTAGAAACCCAGAGCTGTCCCGCGCGCGCTCTTTTCCAGATCGCTCATCTCAGCAGGGGCCGTGCTGGAAAAAGCACCCATACCGATCCCGTAGAGCAGGAAGCTGAGGAGCAGGAGTTTTCCCCCGAACGTTGCGGCGAGCAGCGAAACCGCGATCAGCGCCGCTGAAAATATCAGAACCTTCCTTCTTCCAACCAGATCTGAAAGGGACCCCATCTTTCGGGATGAAAGCACGTAAAATATGTTGTAAAGGGCATAAACCAGCAGGCTCTGAATCCCGATTATCAGGGAAGCCTGTTTTATAAGGAGCATCGGGCTTATTGAAGCCAGCCCTATGAAAAACGTTGCAACCAGAAACTTCTTCATTTCCGGGCTCAACTTCAGGAAGTGCTGCTTCTTCTTCAGCCTGACTGAGGGTTCGTCCACGAAAAGGAGGGGGATCAGGGAAAGGAAACCGATAGCTGCGGCGATGATCATTGCAGTTCTGACATCCCACTTCAGCCTGAGCAGGGCATACATGAGCAGGGAGCCCGTTATCGCTCCCAGCGTGTCCATCGCTCTGTGCAAACCAAAGGCATACCCTTTCATTTTCGCTTCCGCAAGTATGGCATCGCGCGGACTGGTCCTTATGCCCTTGCCGGTCCTATCTCCCAGAATGGCGATCACGAGCAGGGGGCCCTTCGACAGGGCCATCGCCAGCTTGGATGCCGCAGAGGTCAGATAACCTGCAAGAACCAGCGGTTTCCTCTTCTTGAAGACATCGCTGGCGTAACCGAACACGAACTTGAATATGCTCCCGAGCCCGTTGAAAAGTCCCCCTATAAGCCCGAGAAAAGCGGTGTCCGGTATGTAAAATGGCAGGAGCCCGTAAATGGCTTCAGAACTTATGTCATTGAAAAAGCTTGTCAACCCGAGCAGCAGTATGTTCTTCTTTGCTCTGTCCACTCATAAATGATGCACTTCGTATATTTAAGCAGTGATGCTGGCGGTCATTTCAGATAGGACTTCAACTGACCGTTCAGGTATCCTTTTGTAGCTTCCCTGTAATCAATGTCGTTCACGAATATCCTGAAAGGCATCAGCTCTTTTCCCCGGCTGAGCACAGCTTCCATATTTTGGAGCGTAAATGCATCTTCAAGCTTTCTGTAGGATTCCCCACCCGTCAATGCTTCCAGAACAAATGCAATGGCTCTCTTCTCTCCATTTTTAGCATTGACAGCCGCTCTGGCCATCTGTTCCAGCGAGAAGTTGGAGGTCACAATTATGGGGATGCCCTTTGCATATGCCTTTATGATCAGCTTCGAAAAGTTAACAATTCCTTCTTCAGAATCGTTGAGAAGGTACGCGTCATTAAAAAGATCATCCAGAACAAGTAAGACTTTTTCGCCGTCTTCAACCCTGTGATCGACATAATTCGCCGCCCAATACAGATCGTCTGTCTCCACAAGAACCGGTTTATATCCAAGATCCTGCTGACACCTGAGAGTATAGTAAGTTGCAGAGTGTGTTTTTCCCGTTCCAGGCAGTCCGTGTATCCAGAACCCGTAAGCTCTCCCTTTTTCTTTCGACATCCTGTAAATTGCCTCAACTACTTTGAATAGCCCGGCAGAATTCACATGAATGTTATCATTCTCTTTGTGGCGAATATCCACGTCCTCGTTAGGTTCAGGGAGTTTCAGGTAATCTGAAAGGGGTCTCCCTTGAAATGCTTGAATTGTTTCATCATTAACAGAGTACAGCCGGTAATGTTGAAACTCTTCCATAGTTATGACAGAGTAAATATATTTATATATATTTTCATAAAACTGTAAATAAAGCATTATTTGAATATTTCAATTAGTAGCCAGTTTTGGTCCTTGTTTTCTCAAAAGTTTGTAGGGTTGCAGTCCCTGCACCCCGTGTGCTGCCTCCAGCAG
>CAYVIY010000025.1:0-6767 GCA_964451765.1 Candidatus Undinarchaeota archaeon | reverse complement strand
AATATAACGTAATCATCTTTTCCAGCTGTTTTTTTCAACTCCTGAAGGTTTTCATCAGTGAACCTGTACCTGTACATGATCCTTCCGAGCCCGTGAAGCCTGTAGTAGTTCAGCTCCTGTTCTATTGGCTTTTCCTTGAAAGGATCAACCACGTGGATTATCCCCAGCTCGTGCAGGACCTTTTCTACGGTCTCAATTTTCCATCCCCTCATTTCAGCCGCATACTGGAACCCGTTTCCAATACTGCCGAAAAAGTTGGTGAATTTTTCAATATTTTCAGGGGTGTCCTTGAAAGTTCTCGGTGTCTGAAAGAGGATTATGCTCGCCCTCAACTCCTCAGCTATCGCCTTTATTTTTTCCCAGGTCTTGAAGTCAGTGAACCTGCTCACGTGAGTTATCAACTTGGGTGCCTTCACCGTGAATTCAAACTCCTTGTTGACTTCATCAACTGACTTCCTCCAGGCTCTCGCTGTGCTTGTCTTTGGCAGGGCGTAAAATGTTGAGTTTACCTCTGCCACATCGAACAGCCTCGCATAGGCAACAAGCCTGCTTTCCCCGGGTTTCACAAACTTCTTGGGCAGGTATCCCCAGCCCGCACATCCAATTCTCACATAAAACAGAAACGAAGATAATTAAAAGTGTAACTAATGAACTGATGTGATCGTTGGATTCGATCCGGGAACCACCTGCGCGATTGCCGTGATAAATCTGGAAGGAAAACTTGTTTTTATGGAAAGTTTCAAAGGAGGCGTTCCTGAAGCCATTGAGAAAGTCAGGTCTGCGGGCACCCCCGTGCTGGTGGCTTCGGATAAGAGGCAGATGGAGGGGGTGGAGAAGCTGGCGGCGGCTTTTTCAGCCGTTGCATTTTTTCCCGATCACGACCTGTCCGTCAGGGAAAAGCAGGAGATGACCAGGGGTTATCCCTGCAGGGATTCACACGAGCGAGACGCCCTTTCCGCTGCCCTGTATGCGTACAGGAAGCACAGGCGGGTGATACAGCGAATCAGGAAGAGAGAGGGTGAGATTTTCAAGATCCTCCTGAAAAAGGAAGAAGCGAACATATCCAACGCCGTCCGCCCCCGGGTTGAGAAGGAGCGCAGGGTTAGAAAGAGGGATGTTGATCTCGCTTCCCGCGTGAAGGATCTTGAGCGCAGGCTGGATATGCTGAACGATCTCGTTGCGATAAAGGACGAGGAAATAAGGGGACTGAAGGAAGAGCTGGAAAAGGCTGAAAACAGGAATAAAAAAGGTCTGGCGCGTGACAGAAAAATTCGCGATCTTGAAGCGAGGGTGGCAAGGCTCAGAAGGGAAAAAGAAGTGAGAATAAGGCTTGAGAAGGAGCTCGTGGAAGCACATTCCCGGATATCGCGGATAGAGGCGGAGCTCGATGCTCTCAAGAGGGCGAAGCCAGAACAGAAAGAGGACATCAAAGCAAAAATACTCAAGATGATTAAGGAATACAAGGAGAGGTTTAGATGAAGATCAGGCTGTCAAAAAAGCAGAAGCTGAAGGTCACTTTTCTGGTGAGGCTCACTTTTCTCGGTTTTCTTTTTCAGATAGTGTGGCGGATTTCTCCGAACCTGTTCCTGCTCAAGCTTCTGGTTGCCCGGATAGTTGCGGTTCTGACTGGTGGCAGGCTGATCGCGGATCTGTCGGGTGTCTTTGTCGTTCGTGACAGCTTCACCCTGATGATAGTGACCGACTGCACGGGCTGGAAAGAGATGTTCGTTTTTCTTGCCCTCTTAGTTTCCTGGCCGAAGGATAAGAGCTGGGGAAGGGCAGCTCTGTCCCTGCTGGCGATATTCGTGTACAACATTCTCCGGCTCGCGTTTCTCGTGTTTAACGGGCAGCAGTTTGACTATTACCACCCTGCGTTCCAGCTTGTTTCCATCTTCGTCATAGTTGGGCTGTGGCTGTGGAGCATTTTGGTGAAGAAGAAAAGGAAGAAAAAATATAAGTCCCGAAAGAAAAAGAAGAAGTAGGGAGCTGGTGGAAGCGGCTGCCGTGAGGAGGAAGGTCCCCCCACCTGAGGCTGGCGCTTCCGAGAGGGAGCGGAGGGGGAACAGAAACGAGACCTCGCGCGTGGAGCCATGATCCTGTGTGAGCGCAGAAGCGCGTGGAGGATGAAACGGCCCCCTCCCGGCCGATGGGGTGCAACCCGTTTGGGGCTTAGATGAATGCCGCGACCGCGGATGCGGGAAACAGAAGGGGGCCTACCACCAGCACCCTTTCTACTGCTTATTCGTATATATTTTCCCTTTTATTTTCCCTTTTTCTCATTCGAATATTTAAAATTCGCTGCCTAACCGATCTGCTTCCCTATTGCGTGGTCAAGCCTCTTGAGGAACGTGTCGAGCTTGTCAAAAGGTATGAACGCTCCAGCCGCGATGTCGTGTCCTCCTCCTTCCCCGAGACCCCTGCTCGCTTCCCGCATGGCCTCTCCAAGGTTCACTCCCCTGTCCACGAGTTCCATCGTTGCCCTTCCGCTTACCTTGTAGCCCTCCTCATCCGTGCTTATTGCCACTATGGGCTTGTTCGGGTTTATGCTCCTGCTGCTGATCGCTATGCCCGCGACTATCCCTATTATGGTTGGCTTGATCTCATCGCTCGTGAATAGCTGGAAGTTGTGGAAGCTCCGTGTTCCTTTCTGCATCAGCTCTTTCATTCCCCTGCTAAGCAGCATCCTGTGCTTTCTCAGCAGTTTTTTGGCTTCTTCATACACGTTTTTCCCGAGGATGAGGTTTATTCCAAGCATCGGGCGCTCGTGCCTCCCGCAGGCGTTCAGGAGCGTGGCGAACTCGGTTGCGTCGCGCATTTCTGTTTTTGCGGGCATTTGAGGGAGAATATAATACTCCCCCATCATCCTGTGGACTTTCACACCAACTCCGCTTGCGTACTTTATCAGGGCATCATTCAGCTTCGTTCTTTCAATCCTTTCAAGGTCGTGATACGTTTTTTCGGGGTCTATGCCCAGATTTTCCAGAAATTTGTAAGCGGACGTTATCTCCCCGCTTATGCCCGGGATGAAAGGATCGCTCGCGTACTCCAGAAAAACAGGGAGTATGCGGGTTTCCCTCCCGAAGTACCTCAACCCTTTGACCGCGACCGCCCAGGGGGTGCTCACGGGAACGCGGGCATAGCCGTGCAGAGGTTTCCTGTCAACCTGATCCCCAACCATTCCCACGACTGCCGGACCCGCAAGCTCGCTGTCCCCTATGAGTTCCCTCGATACGAGGTAGGCGAGTCCGCTCGAGCTTATGTCTCTTGACCCGTTAAGCCCCATGAAGTGGGCGTTCAGCTGGTAGGGGGTTTCACGCACTGGCTCGTGGTGATCAATTATAACGTGCTTTTCAGTCCAGTCTATCTGCCCTGACCCGAGATCGACGAAAACGAGGTCCGCGTCCCAGGGAATGCTGTCGTACGTGCTTTGATCGAGCTGCTTGATGGGAATGATTTCAGGATCCTTGCCGATTTCCTGAAGGGTTTTGAAAACTATGGCACCGCTCGTGAGACCGTCAGCATCGATGTGGCACACCACAACAGGATTCTCGAGCTCCTGCAGGCGAGATGAAATCACGGATACTTCGGAAACCACTTTGAATCCACCTTATCTTCATCTTTCAGAGGAGCGAGCTGTCCCTGTCCGTAGGACCCGTAAAGGGCGTACGCGAATGCTGCCAGCAGGATCAGCGAGAGAATCAGATTTCCTGAAAGGGGTGCGCAGAGGACTGCGGCGAAGTAAAAGATCTCCGCAAGGAACTGCATAAGGTCGATTCCCCGCATTATGGAGGGGAGCTTGATTTTTTTGAGGAAACCCTCAATGAGGCTGAACACGTATCCTGTCAGCGTTCCTAAAACTATGAGTCCGAGCAACACAGGAATGCTTGCCATAGAAAAATCAGGTGCACGCGTAAATATCTTATGCTTACAACTGTGAAGTGGTTAATAAATCCCTTTAAGCCTGTGGGAAAGCAAGAGCTGTGCTGTATGAAAAATTCGGGAAGTGGTATTCCCGGAACTACAAAAAGCTCACGATAATCCCTCTGATAGTTTTTCTGAGTGCTGCCGCTATTTTTGTTTTCAATCACTACGAGCGGGGAGAGTTTTTCCCGAAGGACATCGACCTGAGTGGGGGAACTGTTGTGACAGTCTATGCGAACGCTTCCGATCCCGTGGCCAAGGCGAATCTGGAGAATGAGGGGTTTGCGGTTCGCGAGATAAAAAGTTACGAAACGGGCAGGCTCATCGCGGTTATCGTGGAGGCGGGACCCGAGTTCAACCAGACTTACGTGATAAACGCGGTCAATCAAACATTTCCCGGTGCCAAATTCGATGTGAGGCACGTGGGTCCCGCGATGGGTGCCAGCTTCCTCAAAACCGCCCAGAAGTCCGTGATCATCGGTTTTGTTTTAATGGGTCTCATTCTCGCATCGATATTCCGCGTGCCAATAGTTGCCCTCACCGTCATCCTGTCGGGGTTCCTGGATGTTTTCGAGGCTGCTGCCTACATGACCCTTTTCGGGATAAAGCTTGCCCCGCACACGATAGGTGCTTTGCTGATGCTCATGGGCTGGAGCGTTGACAGTGAGGTCCTGTTTGACACGAAGATCCTCAAGAGGAAAGAAGGAGACCCGAAAGAGAGAGCGCTTCACGCCATGAAAACTGCAATGACGATGAGCGCTTCAGTTTTTGCCAGTCTGATTGCTCTTTACCTGTTTTCAAACGCCAAGCTGGTCAAGGACATTGCCATGATCCTGCTGCTCGGTGCGTTCTTTGACCTGATAAACACCTGGTTCCAGTCGCTGAGCATGGTGCTCTGGTACGTGGAGGGGAACAAATGAAGTGGGAAAAACTGCTCACGAAGCCGAGGGTTGTGTTCCTTGCGATCCTTTTAGCCTGGGCTGTGATCCAGCTCCGGCCGTGGGGCGAGCTCAACGTTGACTGGGGATTTGACATCCAGGGTGGAGCCAGAATAGTTCTGAAGCCCGTGAACCAGAGCATAAACCTGGAAGACATAACGCTTGTCATTCAGAACAGGCTAAACATCTACGGTCTCCGTGACATACGGGTCAGGGGTGCCAGCGACTTACAGAACAAGTACGTTGTTGTCGAAGCTGCAGGGCTCAGCAAGGAAGACATAGAAAAGCTGATTGCCAGCGAGGGAAGATTTGAAGGGAAGATAGGGAACGTGACCGTGTTCAGGGGCGGTGAGGTCCACGTGGACAAGGCCCGCGTGAGGATGTTCTATGACAGGGCTTCGGGTTACTACAGGTACGAGGTTCCTATAATGCTCTCTCCCGAGGCTGCCAGGCGTTTCGCCGATGCGACCCGCAATCTGATGCCTGTCGGGTACAACGGGACGTATCTCGAGAAGAAGTTTGAGTTTTACATCGACGGGAAGCTCGTTGAGAGCCTCAACATAGCCAGCGATCTCAGGGGGAGGGAAGTCCCGTCCGCTTCCATAACGGGTGGTGCCAAGACGTATGACGAGGCGAAGACGAACGTGAAGAGGATGACAGCTATCCTTATGACGGGGGCGATCCCCACAAAGATGGAGATAGTCAGCGTTCAGAACGTTTCCCCCGCGCTCGGTTACGAGTTCCTCAGCAGCACCGAGATCGCGGGAATAGCTGCAGCCATTCTTGTTTCGCTGGTCGTATTCCTGAGGTACAGGAGACCGAACGTGGTTCTCGCGATCCTGTTCACCGCATTCTCTGAAATGCTCCTCACCCTCGCAATAGCGAGCCTGATTCACTGGCAGCTCGATCTCAGCGCCATTGCAGGTATAATAGTGACTCTGGGCACAGGTATTGACCAGCAGATAATAATCACAGATGAATTCCTTTACGGTTACAGCAAGAAGAGGGAGAAGGAAGCAATGTTTGTCATACTTGCAACCTTTGGCACTATAGTCTCAGCGATGCTGCCCCTTATGTTCATAGGCGTGGGAGCAGTTCGCGGATTTGCAGTCACCACGATAATAGGTATGGCTATCGCGTATTTCATAACCCGTCCAGCTTACGTCGAGATAGCGGGGGATTTCTTCAAGTAGCTCAGTGAAGATTTTAAACAGTGATTGCATTTTTATTTGATGCAGATCATAATTCCCGTAGGCTACAACCAGAATTTTCCGGTTACGAGGAGGCCGCAGGCGTTTCTCCCCGTGGCTAACAGGGAAATTTTTTACTCAACGCTGCAGAAGTTGCAGAACCACGAGGTTATCGTCGTCACTCCTTTCTTCAAGGAGTTCAAGCACTACGAAGTGCAGGTTGTCAAGGACGAAGAGGGGGGAAGTGCTGCAGCTCTCAAGGCTATCGAAAAGATAGCCGATGACACGTTCATGGTGCACTTTTCAGACATATACACGCCATTCAGGGTGGAAGCTGCGATAGAGTTTCACAACAGGGTGAAGCCAGCAGCAACCGTTGTCGTGACCCAGAGCAACTCCCCGTGGAGGTACAGCACGGTAGGCACGGACCCTGTTGGCAGGGTCGTTCGCTACCTTTACCAGCCGAGACCTGATCTCGTTTTTTCGAACAAGGTCGATGCGGGGATATACCTGTTCGAGCCTGACATATTTGACAAGATTCCCCACAAGATGCAGATGCACGAGCTCATAACGTACCTCATGCACAGGGGAGATCCAGTTTACGCATACGAGTCCCGGGCTTTCTGGTATCACGTCGGGTCAGTTACTGAGTACGTGGACGCAAACAGAGACTACCTCCAGAGGAGGATGGAACTCAGGCAGGAAGATGTGAGTGGTG
>CAYVIY010000024.1:0-6776 GCA_964451765.1 Candidatus Undinarchaeota archaeon | reverse complement strand
GTTCACAACAATGAACACGCCACCGAAATAAGTCGTGGCTGTCTTGTTGAACGGAAGGGTTATGTTAGCAGATGCTTCCCCGTTCAGGATGCACACTGTGTCATTTTTCGCGGGGTCACCCTGACAGCCATCAGGCACCAGCCACAGGTTGTTCGAGCAGGTGTTCTCATTGTTCCAGAGATCAAAACTCCTCTCAAGCGAAATATCCTGCCCTCCCCACGCCTCAACGATCCGCGCAACGGAAAGGAGCTGGTCTTTTATCTCAAAGTCAAGATCAACATCCGTAGTTGCACCGGAGCTGTCCTCCACAGCGAGGGAAAGGTGGTACATACCGGCGAATCCCGTGAGCGGGAATGAGAAATTGCACTGATTCCCGCTGCAGCTCACACTGTAATCTGTCCCGTAAGCCAGCTTGACGGGCTTTTTCTGCTTCTCACTGAACAGCATGTCTATGGTCACGTTGTGCAGGTCGTGCTCACCCGTCTCGTTAAACCCGAGAAAAGTCGCCTGGAACTGCTCGTCGCTGGAGTATCTTATCGGCCACTTGAAAATCCCGTCTTCGGGGTACAGAATGGTCTTCACCCGAAAACTGCTTTTCTGTATCTGGGTGGTGCCTATGTCAGAAGAGCCTCCCTTGGAAGCCCTGACTGAAAGCTGGTAGTAACCGTCTGCGGGTGCGCTTGAAGTCAGATTGAGAATCAGGGCGGAAGGACAGGACTGCGAATCGAAGCAAACATTACCCATGAAGTGATCATTCTCCTGAATCGGATACTCAACAATCATGTCAAAAGCTCTCGTCCCGAACGAAACGATCTCGGCGCTGTCAGGGACCGCCGGACCCTGAGGGGTGTCCAGCATAACGGCAACAAGAAGGTTATCAAAGCTGGAGTACTGACCTTCACACGGGACATACGTCCCGTTACTCAGCTCAACGGGGATAACTTTCACCCAGAAGTTTCTGAGCTCAAACCCACCCCAGCCCATATACCTTGCCTGAGGATTTTCCGGGTTGTAAACGTTCAGCTCGACTGAGTACCATCCGGGATCCATTCCTGCCGTGTTTATCGTGAGTGTCATCGTTGAGGAGCTGCTCGTCAGCGCGGTTGACGTGAAGGGAACGTTCGTGTACTCCTTCCCTGTCTGTTCGTTCCTCACCTTCGTGACGTTTGCCATCAGCCCCTCGCATCCCGTGCAGGAGCTTCCCCACGCAGCGCTATCTGCATCGACAACCGAAACCTGGAGGGTCACGTTCTCCCCGGGAGCGAACAGGTCGGAAGCAAACGCGTTGACGAAGTACTTTTTCAGCCCGATGAAAGCTTCTCCTTCCCCGTCCTTGATGCCAACAGTAAGATTAGCTTTGAACCTGAATCTCACAAGGTAGAATCCTTCCTGGCCGGGCGCAGTGAACCGGAGGATTCCATCAGTTCCGATATACTCCATGCTCTCGTTCGCAACACTCTTGTTGTAAAGACCTGACTCAAACATGTCTATGTTATTGGGATAAAGCTGCCGGATCTCGACTATTTTCGGATCGTATATCTGTTCCGAAGGAACAAACTGGTCGGTAGCCAGGTCCTGAACCTTCAAACGGAGACGGACGACTCCGTTAGGCTTGAAGAATCCGAACTCGTTTCCTTCGGAATCAACAGGCTCGCCGAAAGCGTGAAGGTTTCCCAGCGAAAATGGAACAAAAACTGTCCCGCTGAAGTAAGGGTGATTTATTGAAATGACCGCTTTGAATTCACCCGTTTGATTGGAAGTGTGAATTATGACCAGGCACTGGTTCTTCAGTCCTTCCGGAGGCTCATCCGCACCAAGCTCGCTCGTACCCTGAGACACGTTCACCACTTCTATGCTTGAAAAGTTCACGGAATTCCCGTACTCATCAACAACTCTGTCAACCACAACTCTATCGGCGCAGGTGAAGTTTCCGTCATCAAGGGGCATGCAGCTACCGCCTGCGCAAGGCTCCTTGCCAACGGGCATTGAAAGGTTGTACAGCGCAACTATTATCGTCACGTTCTTTCCCACCCCGAACCTGTTCATGACCAGCATTTCATCGAGATAATCCAGGTTTATCGCTTCGGCGTACGGTCGGGCATTCACAATGGAAAATCCATCCTTCACCCTCTGGCTTTCGCCATTGTACGTGGCTTCAGCTTCCACGCCGTAGTCACCCTGTGGCAGACCGTTCAGAATCATGTCTGCAGTGTACAGGCTCCCCTGCTGCGAAGGGGACAGGGTCCAGACAGTCCCGTTGGGGAGGAATATCCTGATCCGGGGGGACGTGAGATTGACCGGGGTTGAACCGGATTTCCCCGTGAGTATGAACCTTGCGATACCGGCAGGCCTGAAATCCCTCCGCGAATTTCCTCCTTCATCAGTTATGTCCATGAAAAGGTCAAAGCTTTTCACAGCGACCTTTTCCATGGGAATGTCATTCACATAAACGAAGTAATCTCCCGCCTGCGAAGGCAGACTCATGTTCAGGTAGGCGTAGCCGTCGCTGTTTGTATTCACAATCTCGCTGGCGTAGTAATTTCCGTCCACATCGTACAGTGAAACGTTCACCTGCCTGGGAACCCGCCCCGTATCATTTGTTGTTATGACCACGAGGTGCATCAGGGAAGAAGGAGCGTAAGTCGGGGAACCGATGGCTCTGGCAAAGAAAAAGCCATCTTTATCCATGTATGGTATAACGTACCCATCGATAACATCCCACACCTTCCTGCTCTTTTCAACAACACCGTTCGTGTCCTCACTGTCATTGTACAGCAGGAAAATGTCATCATCATCCTTGTAAACCGTGTCGTACTCACCCGACATCTTTGTATCAACCAGAACATACGTTATGTTTGAATTTTCAGTATCATTTCCCTTGTAAACCGTTCCTGACACTGAAATCCCCAGAAGATCTGAAAAGTTTCCGCCAAACTCATTCCCAACTGTTATCGCGTAAGGGGTCGGCTGGAACCTGAAAGAGTGAGAATCAGGGATCAGAAATGCCATGTAGTTCAACTTTTCTCCCAGCACGTTAATTTCAAAACTGATCGATTTTGATGGCGTGGAAAGAACGGCAGTGTACCTTCCCGGGTTCACATTAAGAAGCAAGGACATGTTAAATGTCTGATTTACAGTTTTTGTTGTTGAATTCACGAGAGAATTGCCAGAATACAGGCTCAGCGTTGCATCTACCTGCGAATCGACGCTACCCGTGACCAGAAGGGTGTCGTTCACGAAAAAGTTCGTTTTTGATATGGAGGCTGAGAGGTCCAGCCCGAATGCCATCGACAGAATCAGAAATACCAGTATCCACTTACGCATACCATACTTCCTGCACCCACTATTTATGTTTTTCCAGCCAGCTGAACGGAAGGCAAATAAACGTGAAATCACGGGATATGTTCTGTGCGGATTCAAATCAAAGTGATCCCTGGATCGAAAAAGGAGGGGGTTTCTACGGGGGAAATTCTCACGGTTCGCGTGAAATCCCCCGCAAGGGAGGGAAAGGCGAACAGGGACGTCATCCGGCTCCTGCAAAAGCACTTCAACTCGCCCGTGAGAATAATCTCAGGTCACACCTCCCGGAAAAAGATCGTGGAGATCGAAGGTTTCAGTAGGTGAAACCAAATTACTTAACCCGTTTCAGCGTATGAAACATTATGTTTGCACACATAACATCGCTTGCTCTGGTCGATGCAGTGAATCCCTGCACTCTCGCAGTCCAGGCACTGCTGCTCAGTGCCATAGTGCTGACAAAGGGAAGAAAACAGGGAGTGATCGCGGGCGCGCTGTTCGCATCAACGATATATATTATGTACCTTCTGTACGGTCTTGGCATCCTGCAGGTTATTTACCTGACGGGGCTGCAGGACGTACTCGAGCTCATCCTCAAGGGTCTCCTCCTGCTGATGATCGCGCTCGAGCTGAACGCGTACTTCAACTACAGACCCGGCATGATCTCCATGGAAATGCCAATGTTTCTCCGGCCGTTCGTGAAAAAAACTGTGAACGCCATAGACAACCCGCTCATGTCAGTTCCAATAGCAGCCATATGCTCCATACTTCTCCTGCCCTGCTCTTCAGGACCGTATGTCGCGGCGCTGATGATCCTTGAGCAGTACAAGGTTGCCCTGAAACTCGCATACCTGCTTTACTACTGTGCCCTGTTCGTCCTGCCAATGTTCCTGATAACCGCACTCGTGGGAATCGGAACGTCTCCCAAAAAGGTGATGGAATGGAGAAACAACCACGTGAAAGAGCTTCACTTGCTGTCTGGTTTGCTGCTGCTGTCTGTGCTGCTGTTGCTCTGATGGCGCTGTTCCCCCGGGGAAGCGCGCAGACCACAAACAGCTCCATCCACGTAGTTTACTCCCCAACCTGTCCCCACTGCCACGCCCTCATGAGCTATCTTGAGGAAAAGGGTGTGAAGTTCGACAGAACACAGGACGGGCGTGAAGCTGCCCGCGTCCTCCTTCGGAATGGAATTGACTGGAAAGGTGGTGTCCCCGTCATGTACACCGTCGTGAATGGCACGGTTTACGCGGTTGAAGGATTCCCTGCAGGTTCCCAGCTAAAGGACGGGTACTTTTTAGGCAGGGAAAGAGAAGAAGAGCTGTGCAGCGAAATGGGTGGAAAGCCATACCATTACAACGGCTCCTACAGATTCTGCAAGCTCCCCAACGGCATGTTTCTGGGTAATGTTTACTCCGTGGACTACGTGGTCGGGCAAGCGAAAGCCTTTTTACCGCACAGTGATTGAGATTGTATGGTCAGCGTCATCGTGTGGATTGCCGTCCTGGCCATAGCCGGCTACGGAGTGGTGGTCTACAACAGGCTTATAAACCTGAAAAACGGGATAGAAAACACATTCTATCAGATACGGGTCGCAATGAAAAAGAGACTCGACATGATCACATCTCTCGTCGAGAGCACCTCAAGTTACCTCAAATTCGAAAAGGACGTTATGGAAAATGTCACAAAAATGAGAAACATGAACGTAAACAGCGTGGAAGATGTCAGAAAGGCAGATGCGCTTGCCACCGCGACTTTCGGGAAGATCGTGGCAATCGCAGAGAATTACCCGAACCTCAAGGGAATAGATGCCGTCAAAGAAACGCAGAACGCGATAAAAGATGTCGAAGACGAGATCGCACGGCTCAGGTACCTCTACAATGACATGGTGCAGAACTTCAACATGGCGTGCGAGCGGTTTCCCACGAACATATTCGCCCGGCTTTTCGGCTTCTCCAAGCGGGAGTACCTCCAGTTTGGCAGTGAAATCGAAAACAGGCCGAGTGCGAAGGTGTACTGATGGGAGAGAAAACCAGGCTTTTTTTGATTGTTTTTCTTCCCCTTCTCGTTTCGGGAGCATTCCTGTGGCTTTCGCTCAACGGAGGGGATTACCGTATCACGGACTACCACATAGCCGTAGCCCTGTCAAACAGATCCGCACAGATTGAGGAAACGGTAACATACTCCCTCGAAAAAACGTTTCACGAGCTTTACAGGTGGTTCCCCCCGTCCGTGGGAAAAATGCTCAACGTGACGGGGTACACCTGCCCCCAGGGATCTTCCTTCCGGATATCCCGCGGGGACAGGGTCGAACTGATCTGTGGGGGCGAATTCAAGCCGGGGAGATACACCATTTCATTTACGTACTCCTTCCAGAACCCGTTTGAGTGTGACAGCTCCGGATGCGTGTTCCACTGGATAGCATTCGACGGATACAGCGTCCCGATCGACCACCTCTCGGGGGAGATTTCCGCACCTTTCTTCACATTTCCCCCGGCTGAGGTGAACGGAAACAGGTTTGAAATCCGCCACATCCCCCCCGACACGCCCCTCGAAATCGTTGCGATGGCGAGCGGAACCCCTGCAGAGTACGGGAGAGTTGTGGGGGTCCTGCGCCGGGTGGGGACACTCTACAGATTGAAGGACGCCGCGTACATTCTGGCATCGCTCCTCCTCGCAGGCACGCTGCTGATCATATATGCAATGTACGGCAGGGACGAAAACCCCCCGGTCCCGGAAATAATTCATTACCCGCCTGAGGATCTCAAGCCGCACGAACTGGACTTTTACTACAGCGGATTTGCTGGCTCCCTTGACAAAGACACAGGGGATGCTGTGCTTCTTGACCTGTCAAGGCGGGGAATCGTGAGCATATCCGGATCGAAAATAATAATTCATACATACATGCTGAACGACCTGGACGAATTCGAAACAAACCTGCTGAACTTCTACATGAAGTACGGAACCCCCTCGGGCAGGGATGTTGTGTTTGACGCGGACGAATTCAAAAAGCAGCTTCGAAACAGGTACTTTGCGAGAGAGGCTGCCAGGGAGTATTCCGCAGCCACGAGCCCGACGGAAAGTATGAAATCAAAACTCAAACAGATTTACAGCAGGAAAGGGTCTGTGATTGCCAGAATCTTCGTTTCGGCTTACGTTTTCATCCTTTTTGCCATGTTGAACCGCGTTCCAGACCCTTTCTCAAGGTATGTGAGTGCGCTGTTCATTCAGGGGGTCCTGACCCTGTTCCTCCTTTTCCTGCTGGACAACTTCGTCTTTGGCAGGTACAGTCCTGATGCAAGAATGAAAAGGGCATACTGGGAATCGTTCGAAAGGCTCTTGAAGGATTACTCGCTGATAAAGAAGTACGCGCCCGGAGATGTCAGCATGTGGGGAAAGTGGCTCGTCTATGCAACCGTTTTCGGCTGCGCAGACAGGGTCGTGCGCGCAATGAAAGAGCTGCACATCGAAATACCTAACGT
>CAYVIY010000023.1:0-7104 GCA_964451765.1 Candidatus Undinarchaeota archaeon | reverse complement strand
TCCTGTCCCTGTCCCACACGCCCCGTACTGGAGACTCCCCCAGCATCCTCTGGAGCTCGTAGCTCTCGTGATTTCCCGGAGCAAACACGACGGGCTTGTCACCCATCACCTCGAGCAGCTTCCTGAACTCTTCGACGGCCCTCCTTTCAGAATGCTCGTTTCCAAGGATACTCCCGTCAAGGATGTCTCCCGGAAGAACATAAACATCTGGCTTGTAAAGAGAAAGCACATCGGGGAGGGATTTAAGTCCAAGGTGGAGGTCACCCGCAACGAGAACACGCAGCATATAAGATATAAGCCCACGCATTAAAAAATTAACCCTGAAGTGAAAACTCAACGAGGGCTCTTGCCAGGCTCATCCTGTCAGCGAAGCCCCTGAACGCATTTTTCAGCACGCTCCACTCCGGTTCCCTGTCAAACTTAATGTCCAGCAGGATCAGGGGCTCGGGCGGAGCGGTTCTCCCAAGAACGGTTCCGACAATCCTGCGAATCTGCTCCCAGAAAAACCTGCGGGCAGAAAAATCCACAATATACCCGAACTCAAACTTTTTTATTTCTATCTTGCTTATTTCACTCTCAACCTTTTCACCACCCCGGACGTACCCCGAAAAATCGTGCTTTCCCTCGAACCGCTTCAGGGAAAGAACCGCTTCTTCAGGGTAATCCCCGATCAGGAAGTACCTGTATTTCCGCATAGCAACCCGCGGCATGACCTCTACAGCGGAAACCGCCCAGACCCGTATCCCGTCAAGCGAGTGGTTCAACCGGGGCAGATCCACAGGAACATCAAGCCTGAAAACGTTTGAAAGCGCAGAAACACCACTGTCCGTCCGGGATATGAGCCTGACCCGATCCTCAATCCCCTGCCTGCTCAAAGCATCCTGCAGATCACCTTCAACGGTCCTCACATCCGGCTGAACCTGAGAACCGTGAAACATCCAGCCCTTATAGGCAACCCTGTAAAGGAACACGCCAGAAACAGAAAGGGCAGTTTAAAATATGTCACTTCCTGCAGTGAACCACAAACCTGTATTCACGGGGGCCTATCTCTTTCTCGCGCCGGACCTCCATCACTTTGAAAAATCGCGTGATCTTCTCCAGCCTGCTCTCCAGCTCCTCTTCCTTCGAAGCAACGTATATCACAGCTGTTCCTCCCTCCTTGAGGACGCCGAGAGCTTCTTCCAGAAATCCCAGAGAACCACGTGGCAGGGGCATGATCACCGCATCACACGGGGGGATTTCTTTCCACAGGTCCCGGACATCCCCGCACATAACGTGAACATTTTCACAGCGGTTATCATTCACATTCATACGCATGTATTCACAGGCAGCAGGATTTTTTTCAACCGCATAAATTTCTTTCACGCCCGCAAACTTCGAAAGGTAAATGGGAATCGGACCCACACCGGCAAAAAACACCGCGACCCGCTCTGCCCCCTTGAAATAATTCACAAGCTTCATCCTCTCTGAAACCTGCCGGGGGGAAAAATAGACCCGTGTAACGTCAAGCCTCAGCTTAATCCCGTTCTCCCTGTGAACAGTTTCACTTCCTTCACCTGCAACCAGCTCAAGCGGCTTCACCCGGAACTCACCGGAGGTCGCGCCCGACTCCGCGTACACCGCCCTGAGACCTCTGTGAATTTTCATAAGGTGCGCCCCGATTTCAAACCGTTCATCCCACTTCTCCCGGGGTATGAAAACTATCGCAATGTCCCCCACAACATCGTACGAACCTATCCCGAATTCCTCTTTCAGACTTTTCAGCCTGTTCACGGGGGGCAGGTCAGCCTCCACAGAACCGGGAACTTTTTTCAGAACAGGCACAATCACGTGATCTCCCTGCCTGACAACCTTCCTGCTCCTGTCAAAAATTCCCTCATACTTGAGCCTGACTATCTCTCTCTGCGCATCCTCTTTTGCCACCTTCAGCGCCCACACGGGACTGGAAATCGTGCATATTTTAAATAACCTGATAGAATCCTGCTGTGGAAGTCACAGTTCAGATAGGAAAGAACGGGGCTGAACATGTCCTGCAGGAGCTGTCAGCCCAGCTGAAAAAACACGAAATGGTCAGGGTGAAAATAAACAGGACCCTGATCGAAGGGAGGCAGAGGGAGTTTGCGACTGGCATCGCAGAGGATCTTGCAAAAAAGTTAAATGCGCGTGTCGAGTGGGTCAAGGGTAGAACTTTCGTTCTCAGGAGGGATAAAAAATGAAGTGGACGGAATTTCCAAAAATAGAGCTGGGAAAGGGACTTGAGGGCAGGATACTTGCGCTGCCCCTGTCAAAGGAAAAAGGTTCCGCGAGGAACATGCTTGGAACTGCACCCATAGAGGAGGATTTTTTCAAGGGGCATAAAAGCAGGATAGTTGAGCACGGCAACAAGATAATAGTTGTTGTGGGGGTTGAAAAGGAAGATGACGCGAGGATATTTGGCGCCAACGCCTGGAAAGCCGTGGAAAGCCTGCTCGGACCTGTCAAGTTTCATCTCATACCCGACTTCCTCCCCGAAGCGGAAGTTCTTGAGGGGGCGCTGCTCGCAAGCTACAGGTACGAGAAACTGAAAACAAAAAAGGAAGAAAGACCCTGGATAGTTTTCCACGGAAAAGAAGAGACTCTGAAAAAAGTCCTTCCAGTCGTGAGGGGCGTTTTCATAGCGAGGGACATAGCAAACGCTCCGTCCAACGAGCTCTATCCTGAAAGCCTGGCAGAGATGACGAGGCAGACATTTGATGGAAGCAAGGTCAGCGTGGAAGTTTACACGATGAAGTGGCTGGAAGAGCACGGGTTCGGAGGGGTCATATCCGTTGGAAAGGGGTCGGCAAACAAGCCCAGACTCATAGTTATGAACTACAGGGGCGGGAAAGGAAAGCCCGTTCTCCTTGTGGGAAAAGGAGTTTGCTTTGATGCGGGAGGGATACACCTCAAGCCCACAGGGTACATTGAGGACATGAAGCTTGACGTCTCCGGAGGGGCGGCTGTCGTGGGAGCCATGTACGCCATAAGTCAGCTGAGCCTCCCGATCAATGTTGTGGGGATAGTCCCTGCCGTGGAAAACATGCCCGGAGCCAACGCGACAAAGCCGGGAGACGTTGTGAAGATGTACAACGGGAAGACCGTTGAGGTTATGAATACGGATGCTGAAGGGCGGATGATAGTTGCGGATGCCCTCGCGTACGGGATTGAAAGGTTCGAGCCAGAATACGTGGTCGATCTGGCAACCCTGACGGGAGCCTGCGTGGTCGCTCTGGGAAAGCAGGTCGCGGGGGTTATGGGAAACGACCAGAAGCTCATCGAATCGCTCATATCCGCAGGGGAATCCTCACAGGAAAGGCTCTGGCAGCTGCCAATGTTTGACCACTACTTCGAAGACCTGCACAGCGACATAGCGGATTTCAAGAACATAGGGGAAAGGGGGTCCCCGGGAGCCATAATGGGAGGAAAGTTCCTCGAGCAGTTTGTCGGGGAAAGCAAGTGGGCACACCTTGACATCGCAGGACCTGCAATATCCAGTAAGCCCTGGGCGTGGAACCCGAAAGGGGGGACTGGGTTCGGAGTTAGACTGGTGGTTGAGTGGCTGAAATCGCTTTCGTCATAGGAACGCGAGCAGAACTCATAAAGAGCTTTCCGGTGATAAAAAGTCTGAAAGAAGTGGACGTGCTGGCAACTGGCCAGCACAATCTTGACTTTTATTCAGACCTTTTTGGAATTGACATAATGTACTTGACAGACCCCCCCGGAAAGAGCAGCAGGTTCATGGGAAAAACCGCGCGGGCCGCCGCCTGGGCGGGCCTCCTGATTCCCAGGCTCGCAAAGGCGATTGAGCCGTACGAAAAAGTTGTGTACCACGGGGACACAATGAGCACGGTGGCAGCAGCCATCTCAGCCTGGCTGAAGAAAAAAACAGGAATCCACATCGAAGCAGGACTGCGATCATTCTCCCTGATGGAACCCTTCCCCGAAGAGATATCGCGGGTCATCTCGGACAGGCTGTCCGACGTCCTGTTCTCCGTCTCGAAAACAGCCACAGAAAACCTGAGGTCTGAACGCGTGAAAGGGAAAGTGATACAGGCGGGAAACACGATAGTGGACTCGGCAACCATCGCGAAGGGAATGTTCAGAAAAAAGGTGGATGCGCCGCGTGAATTTGGAGTGGTCACGGTTCACAGGCACGAAAACATCAAGAGCAGGGAAAGGATGAAAAAGATCGTGAAAATAATCTCATCTGTGAACATCCCTCTGCTGTTTTTCATGCACGACAACACGCGAAAATTTTTGAAAAAATATAGACTGCTTGACGGGATTATTCACAGTGAAAATGTTGAAATCCGGAAACTGGGAGCGTACCCTGAATTCATAAACTACCTGAGCAAAGCAAAGATAATATTCACAGATGGTGGGAGCGTTCAGGAAGAAAGTCTGATATTCAAAAAACCCTGCTTCCTCCTGAGAATGTACACAGAAAGGATCGACGGATTGAAAACGGGGATCAACTTCCTCACAAAACTCAACGTCGAATGGACGCTGAAAAAAGCAGGTGAAGTGCTGGACGGATTCGAGCCACCCAGATTCAAAAACCCATACGGGGAAAAGGGAGTGAGCAAAAAAATCGCAGAACACATCGAATCATTCAGCTGTTGAAGTTCTGCATCAAAAAGCTGAAGTTTGAATAGTGAATTCCCCGGGCGTTTCGCTGAACGTAATCTGGTAGGAGCTCAAAATAGTTTCTCCAGGCGTACCTCTCGTCAGCGAGGACAAAAAAGCCAAAATCCGTGGGGGATCTTATGGCTCTGCCAAGAGCCTGCGCAGTCCTCCTGATCGCGGGAACAACGTACGCGTAGTACCTCCCCTTCTCACCGTAAATTTTGCTGTAGTAGTCTATGTACATGCGGGTCTTGGTGTCAAACCTGTCGAAGGGAATTCCCACAATCATTATCGCTTCCAGCGACTTTCCTGGAAAATCCGCCCCCTCTGCAAACCTGCCACCGCACGGAGCGATCAGGGCACCGTTTGTTCCCTCCCTGAAATCCTCCAGCATTCCCCTCGCTTCACTCCCGCTCAGGTCTTCCCTCTCAATGTAAAGCTTCCGGAGGGAATGCCTGGCAGCCTCATTCACGAATGGAAGGAGGAGATTCTGGATTCTGTAGCTCGAAAAGAACACCGCAACGTTCCCGGGATACGTGAAAAAGCTGGATATCAGGGACCTGTATCTCATAAGCCTCGCTTCATCCATCTCCTCGCCACGGGTCGAAACCCCTTTGATTATGAAAGCTGAAACACTGGATGCAAAACTCGGGACCGTCAGGCTGTCATAGTTCTTCAGTCCGACAGTTTCTGCAAAAGCCTCGATAGGCTTGAGGGTGCCTGAAACGAAAACCACGGAGTGAAAGCCTGCCCAGACATCCTTCAGAATGTCCGCCAGCCTCATATCAAATATTTCCAGCTCCCCCCTGCGGGAAAGCAAAGCCACACCTTCCTCTCCCTCCACCTCGACAGCCTTTTTCAGGAAGTCTGCCAGCCTCTTAAGGTGGCTCCTCAGTGGCTTCCCCTGAGCCATCTGCACCTCGTAAATCCTGTTCCCCAGAGCGGACAGGTACGTCATGTCCTGCTGGTTGATCCCCGCACTTCGCAGGAGTTCCCTCGCGGAAAAAGTCTGTCCGGCCCCATCCATGAACCGCAGGACACCTCTCAGCTTTGACGCGAGCAGAAAGCTCCTCTCCGTGGAAAAGGATTCAGCCTCGCGAACAGCCCGCATAACTGAAAATCTGCTTATCCTGTCTGAATTCAGATCCCGGACAACTCTCTGAAGGTTGTGCGCTTCATCAACCACAAGAACAGCCTCATTAAGTCTGAAAAACTTGTGCACCATGAAAATCAGGTCGCTGAAAACGTAGTTGTAGCTCATGGAGATGAGGTCTGCGTGCCTCGCGAGCTCCAGCTGAAACCTGTAAGGGCAGATCCCTGCCCTCTCGCTGATATTAAATATCTCGCTGAAACTCATTGTCTTTCGGGGAACGGAAAACCCTTCTTTCCTGTAAGGGCACTTCTTGCAAAGCACGTTCAGGGCATCGTAATCCACGCTCTTTTCCCTTGCCAGAACGCACATGTCCCGCTTTCCCCTGAAGCTGATGCCCACGAAGTCCGTCCCCGCGCCCTCATTTATCTTTTTCAGCTCCTCAACGGGACGGTCAGCCTGATTCCCGGTGCGGGTCACCCAGACTATCGGTCTCCCAACCGGCAGGAGGGCTGCCAGAACCACAGGGGTCTTGCCAAACCCTGTGGGGGCGTGCAGGCAGAAATGTCTCCCCTGCTCAACGCTCCTGCGAATCCGCCTGACAACCTCAGGCTGAAACTTCCTGGGAATGTAGGGAAACAAGTCCACGCAACAGGTTCCCGGGGAAGATTATAAGGGTAAACCTTATAAAGTTGTAACACGCTAGTAGTAATATGTTTCATTATATATCTGGTTTCCTGACCTCGCTGGTCGACAGTACTGCTAAGTTCATCACGAACAGCGTGGATGGTCTCGCGAGAGGTGTTGCCGACGTGTCCCGGCTGGACATGATTTATCCTCAGGGGGACTCGTACGCTGTCAAGTGGTTTGAGGGCAAGGGAAACTCAACATATGCAGATTTTCAGAAGCTGGTGGGAACAAACGAAACCTTTGCAAAGAGGGTGGAGAACATAGGAAAGGAATACACAAGTGGAAATCTGACCTATCTGGACGCCTACAGGGAAGTCTACGAGCTTGGAACTGCACACGGAATTACGATGTACAGCAGAGGCATAGACAAAATACTCAGCAACCTCAAGAAAGCAAACACAACAGACACAACCGCGAAAGCAGAATATACCTCACCAACGACGTACACACTTAACCGCTGATTTTTTCAAGTTCTTTTATTGCTTCTTCTTCGCTGTCCACTTTTATCGTGCTTGCGAGAGGTTCAAGGTGCGCGCCACTGACCCACCGCTTTCTGACGGCAGGTCCGGCAACGAGATACCTGCCTTCCTTCTCATCGAGAATAACACAGATTCCCCTGTCCCTGCCTGCGGACTTCATACAGACTCTCCCTTTGTTGAGCATACTCAGAACGTCAGACG
>CAYVIY010000022.1:6182-7130 GCA_964451765.1 Candidatus Undinarchaeota archaeon | reverse complement strand
AGCACGGCGTTTTCGATAGCCCCAGTCTTCTCGAACTCCCTGACGAAGAACTGAGCCTCCTCGGAGGTTATACCCATCGCTGCGAATATCACGCTGAACTCCTCTCCGCGGACTGTCGCCTGCCTCGCTATCTGGACTGCAAGCTTGTTGTGGGGCAGTCCTGACCCGCTGAATATCGGGAGCTTCTGCCCCCTGACCAGAGTGTTCATGACATCGATCGTGCTTATACCTGTCTGAATGAACTCGCTCGGGACTGCGCGGGATGCAGGATTTATTGCGGATCCTGTAATTTCCCACTTTTCGTCCACTACAGGTTTCATCCCTCCATCTCTGACCCGCCCGAGCCCGTCAAACACTCTGCCGACTATGTCCGGGCCCACGCCGAACCGGACGACATCTCCCGTGAACCTGACCCTCATTGACTTGCCCATTCCGAAGCTTTCCTTGAACAGCTGGACGACTGCGATGCCCTCCTGCGCTTCAAGGACCTGTCCGTATGCCTCGCCCGCCTCGCTCCTGATTTTCACGACCTCGCCGTAAGCGGCTCCCCTGACTCCCTCAACGAAAACGAGAGGTCCTTTTATCGCGTCCACCGTTTCGTATTCTTCTATCATTCACACCACCATCATCCTTTCGATTTCACCTGCTTTCTTCTCGAAAGCCTCAGGAGGAATCTCCTTCATTCTGGCTATGAGCTGGACGACCTGATGGTCCGTGATCTCCCTGGCGGTTTTTCCAGCCTCCAGCATCTTCATTGCGAACTCGTGGAATTTCTTTATGACCTGAAGCATTCTTATCTGCTTGTCTGGCGGGCAGAACGCATCCTCACTGAACGCGTTTTGCTGGAGGAAGTCTTCCCTTATCATCCTTCCGATCAGCAGCATAACCTTTTCCCTGTCCGGCAGTGCCTCCGGACCGACAAGCTGGACTATTTCCTGAAGCTCCTGT
>CAYVIY010000022.1:0-6172 GCA_964451765.1 Candidatus Undinarchaeota archaeon | reverse complement strand
CTGTTCCACCTGCAGTATGGATCCCGCCCAGTCCCGCAGCTCCCGGAACTTCCTGTTCACGTTGGCGTTCCACCACACCTCGATGTCGTCGAGGTAAAGTGAGTAGGACTGATTCCAGTTTATTGCCGGGAAGTGCCTTTTCTGGGCGAGCTTCTTGTCCAGAGCCCAGAAGACCTTGACAACCCTCAGGGTGTTCTGTGTCACGGGCTCGCTGAAATCCCCGCCGGGTGGTGAGACCGCTCCTATGAGCGTGAGTGACCCCTCCAGCCCATTGAGGGCGTGGACCCTCCCTGCCCTTTCATAGAACTGGCTGATTCGCGTGGCGAGGTATGCAGGATACCCTTCCTCTCCCGGCATCTCCCCGAGCCTTGAGCTTATTTCTCTCAGGGCTTCTGCCCACCTGCTGGTTGAGTCTGCCATGAGGGCGACATCATACCCCATGTCCCTGTAGTACTCTCCTATCGTGGCTCCTATGTAGATTGATGCCTCTCGCGCGGCGACTGGCATGTTTGATGTATTTGCCACCAGTACCGTTCTTTCCATCAGGGGTCTCCCTGTTCGGGGGTCTTCCAGCTTCGGGAACTCGTAAAGAACGTCTGACATCTCGTTTCCCCTTTCGCCGCAACCCACGTAGACGACTATGTCTGCGTCACTGTACTTCGCGAGTGTTTGCTGGGTGACCGTTTTTCCCGTTCCGAACCCCCCGGGTATCGCCCCGCTTCCTCCCTTTGCCATGGGAAACATCACGTCCAGAACGCGGGTTCCCGTTATGAGGGGCTTTGTTGGATCCATCCTGCTCTTGAACGGCCGCGGAACCCTAACGGGCCACTTCTGCATCAGCTGGACCTCTTTCCCGTCCACCACTGCCACCGTGTCCTCTACCGTGAACTTGCCTTCCTTTATTTCCTCCAGTTTACCGCCCGTGTTTGGTGGAAGGAGTATCCTGTGCTCCACGTTGAACTCCCTGACAGTGCCTATCACGGCTCCAGGTTTCAGCACGGTTCCCTCTTCGACCGTGGGCTTGAACTCCCACTTTCTGTCCCTTGGCAGAGAAGGTGCTTCCACCCCCCTTGCTATGAAATCTCCCTTCTGCTTCAGAACCTCAAGGGGACGCTGGATCCCGTCATATATCGCGCTCAGCAGCCCGGGTCCAAGCTCCGCCTGAAGCGGGTTTCCCGTATCGACCACGGGTTCCCCCGGCTTGAGCCCTGACGTGTCTTCGTAAACCTGTATGAACGCCCTGTCCCCCACAATTCTGATAATTTCTCCTATCAGGTTCATCTCTCCGACCTGCACTATGTTGTACATCCTCGGTCTGGGGATGCCCGTTGCAACGACCATCGGACCGCTTATCTTCACAATCTTTCCCATTCACTTCACCTCGAATCCCATCACCTTTTTCATCAGCTCGGCTATCCCTTCTTCCCCTTCGAGGGGGACGAATATGGGCTGGACGCTGTCCCTCACCCTGTTGAGGGTTTTCCTGTCCAGCTTGCTTATCAGCTCGTTCTGGTAAAACACGATTGCTACATCTCCTCTGTTGAGGAGGTCTCTGACTGAACCGGGATCACTGTATATCTCCCGGATTCCCGTGAGCATGAACCCGAACGCGTCCTCTTCTCTAGCCACCACGGCGACTTTCATATATCAGTTCCCTCCATATTTCCCCTTTTGTCATTCCCGCTTTTATTCCGTAGCCTATCAGCCTGAGGTTTCGGGTCTCAGCCTCTATGGCTGAAAGATATCCCACTATGGGTGCAGCGGACACGGGATTTAACCGCATGAGCCTTATTCCCCTGCGAAGCACCTGTCCTTCCAGCTCCGTTTCCATATCCATGTAGCTCCCCCTGGAAATGCCAAACCTTTCGTGGATTTTCATCAGGACTTCCTCAACGGTCGCGTCCCGCATATTTCTCCACTCTTCAGAAGGGATGCCGTCAAGGACCTGCAGGTCTTCCCTGTTTGCGAGTTTGGTTCGGAGTACCCCCAGGGCGGAGTACACGTCGGCGAGGAAATCCGTGTATTTCTGTATTGTAGGCTCCTTTATCGTTTTCAGCAGGGCAACCCAGTTTAGAAATATCACGTCTTCGATATCTCTGAGCTTCCCCTCTGATGGGGCGGTTCCGACCAGAGGGCTGCTTGAAAGTGCGGCAATTATTCCACCTATGTCCATGTCATAAAGTGCGAGCATAAGCTCGGGTGTGGCTTTTGGAGCGGGTATGAGGGCGAACTCGAGGTCCCTTTTTGGCAGTCCCGTGTACTTGGCGCGTATGGTTATGAGTATGTTGTGCATGTCTGTTCTCGCGAACAGGGGGTACAGCTTTTCCCTCAGGCTTTCGTCCAGCATTCTGTATATCTCCATGGATTCCCGACCGAAATAGATGAGCGTTGCGTGGTGCAGCAGCTCCAGCTCCCCGAGAAGGGGTCTGGCTTCCTTTATGAACCTCGCGTATCTTGTTTTTGCCAGGGCTTCCAGGAACTCCTTTATACTGTTCATGCTCGCAAACCGCCTGTAGTCTTCCTTAACAAAGAGCGCTCCTTTTCTCGCCCTGATCCTCGTGCACACGTAGGGGTAGTTCAACTCGCTTCACCGAATACTCTGCGGACTATTTCATTGTACTTTTCCTCGAGGAACGTTTCCACTATTTCGGGCAGCGTTCCGACTATCCACCTTCCGTTTTCCCCTATCTCGATTCCGTCAATGTCTGCGATTTCGATCTTTCCCTTCCAGTGCTTCTTTGCGAGCTTTTCGTAGCCTTTTCCGGCTCTGAGTACTGGGTTTTTGAACCTCTTTTTTCCATTTTCAATTATGATTTTGAAAAGCTGCTCGTCAGTTCGCAGCCTCTCCATCAGACTCGCCTTGAGCTCATCGATCAGCTCCTTTTTCTGCGCCAGCTTTTCTTTTTTTATCCGGACTTTCGTCCGGATCTTCAGTATCTTTTCCGTCTCCGCCAGCTCTTTTTCGAGCCGTTCTGTCATTTCTCTTATCTGAATTTCTGCTTCTTTCTTTGCTTCAGCCACTTTGCTGTCTCTCTCCGCTCTGGCTGCCCTGACTATCTCTTTCGCTTCCTTTTCAGCCTTCTGGAGTATCGCTTCCGCCAGTCCCATGCAATCAACCCATGAGCATCAGGATGGCTATCACGAACCCGAGTATGACTATGGTTTCCGGCAGCACAGTCATTATCAGCCCTTTACCGAACAGCTCTTCCTTTTCAGTGAAAGCACCTATCGCCGCCGTACCGATGGACTGTTCCGCCATTGCAGTGGCCAGTCCACTTATCCCTATTGTCAAAGCAGCACCTACTGCCGCAGCCAAATCTACCATTTCAGTTCACCTCCTGTGTACTTCTTTTTGAGCGAGAGGGGGTTGAAAACCCTCTCAGCAGGCTCATAAAACTTCGTGAAAAACTCCACGAGATGCAACCTGGTTGCCTGTATGAACGGATCTATGATGCCCAGAACGATGTTTATCAGGTGTCCCACGAGGAAAACGAGGATTCCTGGCACTGACCCCAGCCCTCCTGATATGTCTGTGAGGGAGTTGACTGCCATAGCTATCCCCGCAGAGCTGAGTCCTATTGCCGCGAGTCGCGTGTAGGAGAATACGTTGCTGAAGAATCCCGGCACCTCGAGGAGTCCTTCCAGTCCCTCATATTTTCCCAGCAGTCCTATTGAGATCAGGAGGAGGACCCACCAGTAAGGTGTGAACTTGATCAGGACCAGGGATGCCTGCAGAAGAAGCCAGGATCCTTTTCCGAGCAGTGCCTTTTTCGGATTTTTCTTTATTTCGTTGAGCATTCCCACGAGGATCCCGATGTTCAGGTGGATGACCCCGATGATGGCCGCGCTTATCAGGAGGGGGGTTGCCCCTTCCAGCCTGTCGAACAGAAGGGGTTTCAGGATGTGATACCTGTGACCCAGGTCCCCGAACAGTTCCCCGAACAGGAACCCGAACACGGTACTCGTTATCCCTGAAATGAGCAGGACCTTGCTGAAACTGGAGAACGCTTTTCCGAGCAGGGATTTGAACAGACTGTTGAGCTGCTTTTCAAAGAATATGGCCATCAAGGTCAGTATTATCCCGTACCCCACATCCCCCAGCATCATCCCGAAGAAGAACGGGAATGTCAGGGCGATTGTTGGCAGCGGGTCGATTTCTCCCTCCTGCGGGGGGCCTATGAGCGATTCAATGGAGTAGAATGGCCCTGTCAGCTTCCGTTTCTTAACCACTGCGGGCGCTTCACTGTTTTTGAATGGGAGTTTAATTATCTCTATTTCATTCGATATTTTTTTCAGTTCTTTTCTGATCCGGGGAAGGTTTTCTTTTTTTACCCATCCTGTTAAGACGAAAGCGTACTTGCTCTTTCCTGCCTTTTTTCCCACTTCGTACACGGTGTAATAGTTTTCTATCATTTCCTTGAGCTGGGCGACCCGTTCGTAATATTTTCCGGAAAGATCTGCCATTTTCCTGTCAATTTCCTTCAGCTCCTCTTCGAGCGACTGGAGTTTTATTTTCATTTCATCAATTATTTCCCCCACTTTTCCCGTCGCTTTCGGAAGCTCGACCCGAACGAGAGAGTATTTTTTCAGGATCTGCTTCAGCTCTTCCTCTTTTTTCCGCTCTGTTGCGATTATGACAAACGAAACTCCCTCCTTCCACTCCTCATCGATGATCACGACATTCACGAGGCGGACCTGAAGCTCTCCTTTCAGGTCTTCCACTTCTCTGGAGGGAATCTGCCCCGCCACCATTGTGACCCTTTCGCTCTTGAGGAGGCTGAGGTCGATATCATTGTGGATCCTTCCCAGAACTTTGAGGTTTTCTCTTATGTTTAAAATTTCTTTTTCAATGGCTCTCCTTCGTGAAATTACTTCTGTTATTTTGTTTTCAAGATCTGCTGTCAGCTCTCTGGCTTCCTGCTTCGCTTTCGCAAAGGACAGCGTTTTCACGCTTCGAACCCTGCCCGAAAAGCTTCCCCGAAGGAGCTGCTCAAAGCTCTGCAGTTTCAGTAGGAGATCTGCAATGTCCTCTGCCCCTTCCATATTGAGACCTTTTTCCAGAGCTCCCTGATATTCCTCAAAGTGCATGTAACCGTGTGATGTCAGGTAATCAACGACCCTGGGAAAATTCTCTTTTATTCCCGCTATTGCAATTTTCACGACATCAGCCATTCTTTCACCTCGTTCACCAGTTCTTCGACAACTTCAGGGACCCTGATTCTGAACTTTTCCATTTCAGCCCTGAACTTTTTCAGTTCTTTTTCAACCTCGCTTTCGGAGCTTTTCTGCAGTCTTTTCAGTGTTTCCTTCCGCTTCTTTTCCATTTCTTTTTCCGCTTTGTTGAGAAGGTCTGCCTTCACCTTCGCGACCTCGTGAGGTATGCCTGCCCGAATCTTTTCAGCCTCCGCCCTCGCGGATTCTATGATCCTGTTCGTCTTTTTTTCTGCCTGGACCACCTGAGACATCACATCTCGCGCATTGTTCATTCTTTCACCCCTATTATTGCTTCGATTATTTTATAGAGCCAGCCCTTTCTTTCCTTGCTCACTTCTGCGGTGGAAGCTGATTTTATGGTTTCCTTGTAAACAACGAACACCTCTTTCCCGTTGAGATTCTCCTCAATTCCCGGGCGGTTGTCCACGAAACTCTGAACTATGTTTTTCACCACATCTTTCTCGCCGGTGTTCACGGCAACAGTCAGCCGTTCTTTCCCGAGAACCTTTATGTTGTGCTCCGAAATCTTCGCTGCTGGATCCGAAACATTGGACCACAAAACGTGAAATTTCCGGTTATTCTGTCTGAACTCTCCGTACCTCTTAAAGCTCACATTAAGCTGCGTGAAAATGTTTTAAAAAACTTACTTGATACTGAAAATTGTCCAATTTAGATATGATTGCCTGATGTTTAAATTATTTTATCGGGTCCAACATCTGTTTTTTACAGCACAGTATCTTGTGGTAGACTTGTTCATGAACTCGCTTTACGAGAATCGCAACCGCAGGGCTGCGAAGAAGACCTTTGGGAGGACGGGGAAACTGTCCGAGAAGTTTTAACACTCTGAAAGAAAGCCCCGACCGGGATTCGAACCCGGGGCCTCTTGCTTACCAAGCAAGCGCTCTACCAGGCTGAGCTATCGGGGCAACTTGTTGTGCTGCCGACTGCAAGGAGGTAG
>CAYVIY010000021.1:0-7364 GCA_964451765.1 Candidatus Undinarchaeota archaeon | reverse complement strand
CCCAAAGTATGCGCGTGAACGCCCACGCGGTTTTTCCGCGGGGCCCAGCGGAGCTCCGCTCCGATTGGGGAGCACCGGTTCTTTGAATCCCGCCCGGCGCAAACTTTTCGCTCTCCTCCCAGCAACACTCTCCAAGGAAAACACTTTAACCACCCACAGAACAGAAAACAATGATTCCCAACCAGAAGGAACTGTGGGAAAACCTGTTCGGGAAGGGCGACCTGAAAAGAGAACCCTCTGAGCTCGCAAAAAAAGTGGTTAAGATGACGGGCGGAGGAAAACTTCTCGAGCTCGGGGGCGGCACGGGAACAGACGCGCTATTCTTTCTGAGGGCAGGATTTGAAGTTCACGTGGTCGAACTTACCGAAACGGGGAGTGCATACCTGCGGAAAAAGGCACCTGAAGCGGTGGTTTACACGGGTGACATGCGAAAGATTCTCCCGAAACTCCCCAGCTCCGAATTCGCTGTGGTTTACTCGAACCTTGCACTGCATTACTTTACCAGTAGGGACACAGCAGAGATCTTCAAAAACATTCACAGAGTCCTCACTCCCGGAGGAATTCTCGCATTTTCCGTGAAATCAACAAGCGATCCCCTTTATGGAAAAGGAACCCCGCTCGAAAAGGACTTTTACTACCTGAACGGGCACATCCACCACTTCTTCGACAGGGGAAGCATCCAAGAACTGCTCAGGGGATATGAAATTCTGGAGATGAAAGAGTCCACGAAAACACACGAAACAGGTGAAAAATTCGTGGCGTGGAGCGTTATCGCGCGGCTTCCCCGCCAGAACTACCAGGGTAAACTTCAAACTCAACGAACTCTCTGAAAACGAACTTTCCCTCTTCTTTTGACCTGAACGTGTCATACAGAACCGAAACAAAAAACAGAGCGTCATATCCCCTCAGATCTTCCTGCAGATACTGCATCTCGCGCAGGAGCTGACGACGGGCGTCCCTTCTGGCTTTGGAGCTGGCAATTGACTTGAACTCCACCAGAACCTTGTACCTGCTCCCGCCATTTTCAAATTCGAATTCCCCGTCTATCTCGTACTGTGACCCTCTGACAAGCAGGCTGTACCGGACTGGCCTGCCTGAGATTACACTCAAATAGCTGGCAGACCCGCTTCCCTCTGTTTTTACCTCCACAGAACCGGACGGCACAAAAAACCGCGAAGAGTACACCCTCAAAAGGAAGAGTTGTGGTCGTACCCCCTAAACGATGAAACAAACCCCTTCCTGTCTGAATCACGGAGGGAGAGCTGTTCAATTTTTCCCTGAGACAGGTGCGGAAACATGAACACGTAATATACACCCACCAGTGATTAAAAAAGTGTGCGAATAAAGGAGCACAGCTTAAATGAGTTCACGGAGCAGACCACCCTTTTAAAAAGGCTGTGCGTTCCTGCTGACGTGAAGAATGCCAGAAAGCTTGGAGAGCTGATACGACAGAGAAAGAAGAAAACCATAAACGTTCTGGCTTCTGAGCTCCCCATCGGCGTTTTTGCCGAAATCCTGTCCCATCTGGATGCTGAAACGAGAATTCAGGCTTTTGCACTTCTTGATCCGAAGATTCTGGCGAAATTGATAGACGAGCTCCCGCTGGGGATGGAAAAAGAAATCGTGAAAAGTGTCCCCGCCAGCATCCTCGCAAAGGTTCTGGCAGAGTTGAAGGACGACGACGCTGTCGATCTCATGCAGGAAATGCCCACAAAAAAGATCATAGCAATTCTAAGAGCGCTACCCGAGGAAAAGCGCGAGAACATAGAGAAGCTGCTCAAGTACCCTCCGGACACTGCAGGAGGGTTGATGACCAAGGAGCTCGTGAAACTTGATGAGAAGACGACAGTTGGGGACGCGATAAATCTGTTGAGAAGTGAAGGAAGAGTCCCGCACAATGTTGTTTACGTGACCAAAAAAGACGGTCAGCTGATCGGGGAGGTTGAACTCAAAAACCTCCTTCTCGCAAACCCCTGGGAAAAAGTGGGAAGCATTGCGAAAAAACCGCCAGCAAGGATCCGCCCGTACACGGACAGGGAAGATGTCATTCGAATATTTTCCGATGAGGACGTGACGGCGCTGCCCGTGGTCGATGAGAAAGACAGGATCCTCGGAGTGATAACCATAGATGACGTCGTGGATGCAATCGAAGAAGAAGCGGGCGAAGATCTGGCAAGGATAACAGGTAGCACCGAAAAGCCGGAAAAAATGTTATACATGTCCACCATGGAGGCGGTTGGGGCGAGAATCCCGTGGCTGATCTTCACGGTTCTGGGGGAAACAATATTCACAGGGCAGATAATCAAGATGTTTGAAGGGGTTCTCGCGAAGTACCTTTCCCTTTCTTTCTTCCTGCCAGCCCTCATGTGCCTTTCAGGGGACTCCGCAGTCCAGAGCTCAACCTTGGTCATAAGGGGAACCGCTCTCAGAGAGCTGAAGCACCCGCGAGAATTCCTTTCGAAAGACCTCCGGGTTGCGGTGGTCATGGGATCGATCCTTGGGCTTCTCACAGCCTTAGTCGCCGTTTTTCTCTTCAACGCTCCAAGAATCGGGCTGGTTGTGGGAATCTCAATAGCGCTGTCCGTTATAGTGTCCAACGCGATAGGGGTAATGCTTCCCATCTTCTTCGAAAAGATGAACATAGACCCTGCCGTTTCCGCAGGGCCCCTGCTCACAACCATAATGGACATAATCTCTGTGGGGGTTTACTTCCTGATAGCAACCGTCCTTCTCATTTTACTTATGAAATAAATCAGATAAAGGGAGCCCACAGCTCCTCAACACCTACTTCCCTTCGGGGATGAACTCTGTGCCACACTTTCACATCGAGCTGCTCCTCAAGGGTTGGTTTTTCCGACCTGTAGAAGATTCCCACAGGAACGCGGGCATCTTCCCTGCGGTCATAGTTCCACTCCCTCGCAACCTTCAAAGCATCCTCAAGGCTCATTGGCTGGACCCTGTACATCCTTTCCTTGAGGAACTCCCTCGAATCGTGGAAGGTTATGCAGGGCTGGAGAACCTCAACGAACGAAAACCCTCTGTGCTTCACAGCTTCCTTGAGAGTGTTTGACAGATTGACCATGTCCAGCGCGTACTCCCTGGCAACAAAGGTAGCTCCCGCCTCGAGCATAAGAGCCAGCGGATTGAGGGGGTAGTAAGGGTTACCGAACGGAGTTGCCTTGGTAACGGTTCCCTGCTCGGTGACAGGGGTCGGCTGACCCGTGGTCAGGGCAAAAATCTGGTTGTTGTGAATGACCATAGTTATGTCCGCGTTGAACCTCGCAGCGTGAATGAGATGCTCAAGCCCCTCTGCATACGCATCCCCATCGCCCGCAAAGCCAATAACCTTAAGCTCAGGATTCGCGAGCTTCATCCCTGTTATGGTCGGGGGAACCCTGCCGTGAATGCTGTAGAATCCGTTGGTCCCGAGGTAGTCGTAAATCTTCGCGTGACACCCTATCCCAGAACTGATGACGAATCTGCTGAAGTCATAGCCCTCATTTACGAGATCCACTATCGCTTTCTTGACAGCAGCAAGGAGCCCGAAATTGGTACACCCGGGACACCAAGTGTTCTCCACGTAAGTTCCAAGATCCTGCACGTTCATTTTATCAACCTCCTCACACCCTCAACGATTTCATCGCTCGAAAACGGCCGGGCATCATACTTTGTCAGCCTGTGCTCAATTTCAATTCCTGTGTGCTGGGTAACAAGCCCGGCGATCATGCAGGTTGCCGAGTTCTCAACAGCAACCACCTTGTCCGCGTCCTCAAGCACCTTCTTAACTCCCTCCCGGGGGAAAGGCTCGAGATAATATATCTGAAGGAAACTGAACCCCGGAAGCCTGGGGAGGGCATCGAGTATCGCCCCCTTGGTTGACCCCCAGGAAACTATGACGTTGTTTCCTTCCCCGTAAACCCTGAACGGAGAAAGTCGGGCAACCTCTTCACGCAGGGTCGCTCCCTTCCGCATCCGCTTATCCACCATCTTGACTATGCTTCCCCCGTCCTCCACAGTGTAACCGTACTCGTCGTGCTCGTAGCTAGTTGCCTTGACTATTCCCTCCCCTCCCGGAGCCGCGCGGGGGGAAAGCCCGTCCGGCGTTATTTCATAGCTCTTGTAGTCTTTTCCAGCATTCACAAGGAACCTGTCCGGACGGACTGAAAGGGAAGGCAGGGAATCAAACGTGTAATTGCTCTCGGCAACGTGCTTGTCCGCGAGCAGGACACTGAGCAGGCGGTACTTGTTGGCAAGGTAGAAAGCCTCAACCGTGCGCTCGAACGCTTCCTTCGCATCTCCCGGAGCGATCACAACCCGGGGGAACTCGCCGTGACCCGCGTGCAGGGCAAACCTCATATCCCCCTGTCCCGTGTATGTTGGAACTCCCGTGCTCGGGCCAGTTCTCATCGCAAGGTAAACCACGAGTGGAACCTCACTGCATCCCTGCAGGCTGAGAGCCTCATTCATAAGGGCAAATCCCCCACCGCTCGTGCCAACCATCACAGTTGACCCCGCGTAACTGGCTCCAAGCGCGGCGTTCACGACAGCGATCTCATTTTCAGCCTGAAAAACTCTGAAGTCATACTTTTTCTGCATACCCGCGAGGACGTGCAGGACAGGGGTTGCAGGGGTCATGGGGTACGCTATGTACAGGTCAAGACCCGCAGCAACCGCACCAAGGGCTGTAGCCTGACTTCCTGAAATGAAGTACCTTTTTCCGGGAACGGGGTCAAAAAGCTTGCGGGAGGTTCCGGAGTACCTCTCGTACCCCATCAAAGCAACCTTCTTGTTTATCTCTGCGCCCCTACCGAACTCCGTGTCCATCGTTTTGAGGAGCATATCAATGTTGAGTCCCATTGCCCTGTAAAGAGAGCCGAGCAGTGCAGAGTTTCCCGCAATCACAGGAGCTCCTGCTTCCCGAACTATGCCCTTGACATCCACGACGTGATCTGCGCCCTCAATGTTGGCGGACAGGCTGACACCTCTGTTAAACTTCCCAAACTCGTTCAGAACGCGCTCAGTGAGTGCCACGAAGTAGTCCACCCGCCACTCGTTACTGAAAACCGGCGCGTCCGAAATCTTGAGTATGTTAAAATTCACGCCACCACGTATCAAACTGCCGTAGTCCCTGTAGTTGAACACGTAGTATCCCTGTCGGGTCAGGCTTTTGGCGAGGACCTCTGCACTCTTTGCGATCCCCTGACCCGCTTCACCACCTATAAAGATTAGGGTTTCCACAGAAGGAGGAACGCCGGTTCTATTTATCTTTTATTAGAATGCTCCGCACACTATCCACAACACGATCCCAGCCCACGCGGACATCGATGAACTTGAAACCGTACTTCTCACCCACGCCATCAGAGTGCTCCTTATCACCAACTATTATGTGCCCCGTCCCAAGTTTTTTCACAATGAATTCGAACGCAGCCCCTGTGGGCTTCCTCAACCCAAGCTCAGACAGGGGAACTATTCCCGCAAAGTACTTCAAAAGGTCAAACCGCTGAAGCGCCACCACAATGCGCAGGGTGTCCGCGTGGCTGAAAACAAACAAGGGTGCGATCCGCGACAGAGCCGCCAGACCTTCGGCAGCTCCATCCACGAGGGAGACATTCCGCGCGTAAAATGAGTTGAACCCCATCTCCCTCGCAACAGCCTCTTCATGACTTATGCTAAGACCCAGTTTCCGGGCAACCATCTCTTCATACTCGCCGGGCAGGATGGGACGCCCTTTGTTAAGCCTGTTTTGAATAAAAAACCTGTCAGTTTCCACAAGCACGCGGTACAGCTCCTCCGCAGTCCCGCCAAACCCCCTGCTTTTCCAGAAAGGAAGATTGTACTCATAAAGCGCTTTTCTCACAACATCCGAGTGCTTCACAATCGTTCCTGCAAAATCTACAAAGATCACCCTCATAATGTTACAAACTCCGCAGAATTAAAAAAGTTTCAGAAAAGGAGGACGGCACAGGCAACGACGCACGTTTCACCCTCCGCAGTGGCTTCCGAAGAAATTACTTCTATTTCAGAAGGTTTAACCCCAAACTTCGAAACGAACAGCCTTCGAGCCGTCTCTCGCGCTTCCTTCCCCGCATTCAGGTCATCCCGCGAGATCTCAACGAAGTAACCGTGCTCCGTTCCGCCCTTCGCAACCGCAATGGCCGCAGACCCTTCCCCTGCCCGGAAGTTCCTGCGAGCCATAACGCAGAAAGATATTTCTCCCGCTTCCAGCATCTTGATCCCCGCCTCCGGGGGGACTCTCTTCGCCCCCGCGGGGAGGATACTGGAAACAAGGACGTGATTCAGCTTTTCCACCCCCGCATCGCGAAGAGCGTTCTCAAAAGCTTCGATTTCATTCTCTCCGTGACCAACACCCCTGACCAGAAAATACCCCGTAGGTTTCATTTCCGTACAATCTTTCCCTTTTTATATAACCTCCACTCAAGAAACAGGTGGGACTGTACTCCAAATATCCACGAACACTTGACCTGCTAAGGGGACTGCCCGAACAGCTCGAAAGGGACAGCCTGATCCTGCTCATAGTTGATGGGCTCGGGAGGAACAGCCTGAAAATAAATGGGATGACCAGGCAGACATACGAAACGGTCTTTCCTTCCTCGACCCCTGTATTTTTCTACTCTCTTGCATCACTGAAGGAACCGTGTGAGCACGGATTTCTGGAGTGGTACGCGAGGCTTGAAAACACAGTGGTAACAGTACCCGCGTGGGAAACCATAGATGGATTCACATTTTCGGTGGGGGACCTGCCAAAAAGAAAAGTGTTTCCTTTCAAATCATTCACTGAAATTTTTCGCAGGAAAGGGTTCACGACAACGATTTACACACCCTTCCCGGATTCACTGTTCACACACTACCTTGCAGGAAAAGCAAATATTCGCGGAATATCCTACCTGTCCGAAGTGTTTCCTCTTTCGGACTCAGACCTGCACGTGATCTACTGGCCATCCGTGGACTCGATCCTCCACAAGCACGGGTACGGACCCGCACTTGACGCGGAGATCCAGCAGGTCTCCACATTCGTGGCGGGACTTCAGAAAACAGGCGTTCCCCTGATCATTCTATCAGATCACGGACTGATCGAGCTGAAACGGATGTACACCCTGCCCGTTATTGAGGAAACCTTTCCGGTCGGGGGAAGCAGGGTTGCGTTTTACAACCTCGACCCGGAAACCGTGAAAAAGCACATTCGAATCCCTGCAGGTGTGTTTCACATAAAGGACCTTCCCGGCTACGAAAAACCCTGCAGGAGATGTCTGAGGATGTATGGAGAAACGGTCGTCATCGCCCGGGACCATTATGGCTTCAAATTCCCGTTTGACCCGTGGAAACTGGCTGCAGGCCATGGCGGG
>CAYVIY010000020.1:0-7949 GCA_964451765.1 Candidatus Undinarchaeota archaeon | reverse complement strand
GGAAGCTCACCCCGAATTTCATTTCACTGTTTTGCCACTCCATAGGTATAACATACTGGATTGCCCTTTATATAATTTTCCCGCTGTTGCGAATCAAATAAAAAAGAAAAAGAGCCGATCAGTACAGCTCTATCCACACGTAGTATGTCGTGGGGTTGCTGTCGTTGTTGTTACCGTTTTCAGGCAGGATGACCTGATAGTTGGAGTAAGTTCCGTCGTACGCGTCACCCGCCGTAGCCTTAACTTCCGCAGCGAACACTATGTCCGCATTGCTGGTGTCGGAGAGCGCGTACGTGACCCAGTTTGCTGTGGCTGAGCTGTCGTATGTGTTTGCCGCTATTGTGTTTGCAACGTTGTCCGCTATTGACTTGAAAGCGGGATCTCCCGTTCCTGTGAATGTCTCGTCGCAGCTGTCGCTTATGGTGCCCTGCAGGAAGGTGAAGTTACCTTCAACCTGCGTGCATGTGGCAGCATCTAAGTTATCCCAGCTGACTGTGTTATCGTCGTCGAAGAACACGTAGCTTGCCTTGGCGTCCCACTCGAACATCTTGTTGCTGCTGGTGTCACCGAGCACGAGCGTACCACTTGCATTACCGTATATACCGGCCCAGTGGTATGTGCTCATTTCTGTTGTGAGGTTGGTCTGGTAGATGTGACCTGAAGTTATGTCCACAGTGCCTGCGCTTGGAGACGGGTACACTCCGTTGTCGTTTGGTGTTGCTGGATTCAGTGTTGCACCACCCGGTGCTGCGTAGGCTGTTGCTAGAACTGCTACTGCTGCAATTACCCAAAGAAGGCCTACTTTAAATGTCCTCATGCAAATTCTACGCTCGATCTTTATTTATTCATTTCTTTATCATTCAGTAATTTCCATTTACGTTCTAAACTTTTGAGTTAACATAAGCTTAAAGCGATCCCACAGCGAAAGCTCCGGGGAAACGTCTTTTCCTGTTATGTTGAACACTGTCCTGTACAGCCTGAGTGCGGGTATGCTTTTAGGTTCGTACTCCACAAGTGGAACGCGAAGCGAAAGCGCCTCATAGAACTTTTCGGAAAACGGTATTTCCCCGAGAACCTTGAGGTTTGTCAGGACCTCCACATCTTCCCTCCCCAGCTCGTAATTTTTCTTCCTCACCTTGTTAAGCACGACCCCTATAACTTCCGCTCCCTCTCTTTCTATTATCTTCACGCCCCTGAGCACATCCATTATTGAAGGCAGGTGAGGGGTTGTGACTATGATTGCCTTGTCTACAGCTCCAGCCGCGGTCACGGTTTCTTTTCCGAATCCCGGCGCCGTGTCCAGAATTATGTACTCCTCATCAGCCAGTTTTTTCTTTATCAGCTTCTTCAGCCGGGATATGTCCACTCCGTACAGCTCGTACGGGTGAAAGGACGCCGGGACTATTTTCAGGTCGTGGTACTTGTAGGAGGCGTCTTCTATTTTTGCTTCCCTCCTCAGGACGTTGTTCAATGTGAGTGGAGTGAAGTGAAGGTTGAAATAGAATGCGAGGTGCGATGCGGAGAAGTTGCAGTCAATCAGGGTGACCTTACTTCCAGCGTTGGACAGAATGACCGCGATGTTTGACGCTATGGTTGTTTTCCCGACACCCCCCTTGCCGGAAAAAACCCCCAGAATGGTTCTATCCACGAGGAGTAAAAGACTGCAGTTTTATAAATGTTTATAAACATCTCAAAAATTACTCTAACGTGAATATTTCCAGAGTAGCAACGCTGGCTTTGCTGCTGCTGATTTTTCCAGCGTATTCAGACATAATCATTAACTCAGGTGACTGGCACGACGTTTATCTCGGACTGCTTTACGGCTCGTTGAAAGGAGAAAATGTGCATTACATAATAAATCTCGGCGAAACGGACCTGCTTTTCCAGTCTCTCCCGAAGAACGGAACGTATACCGTGTATGAAAAGACGAGGAACCCTGTTATAAAGGATCTCGACAAGTTTATGGAGAACTACGGGTTTTTGAGCGTTGTGAAGGTTGAATACAGGGATTACACCCACCTGCAGCAGATGCTTCTGGACGGGCTTGACGTGAACGGGTTCGTTGTTCTCGACCCCTCGTTCGGTAGAGATGCGATAGCCGTTTTCCCGTTTGCAGTCCTGAACCACAGGTGGGTTTTGTTTTACACGAGGGACAATGAGCAGAGCGTGCTGTCTGCAATTTCCCGCACATCGAAACCCGTTCTGTTTTACGGTATGTTCACGCTTCAGCCGTGGAAAAAGATCAAGAACCCGAGTGAGGTTATGTGCTGCAATGCGTGGTCTATGAATACTGAAATCGTTCGCAAGATCTGGCAGGAGAGGCACAAGTGGGTTATCATTTCTGACGGGTCGTACATCGAGCAGGGATTCCTGCAGGAGGGCGAACCGATAATAACAGATCTCGTCCCGCCTGATAAGCTTGTCGATTTTTTGAAAAGTCTCAACGTGACGCTCGTGGAGGTCATAGGCCCTGAAAATGTCAATTACGGTTCCCGGATCAGGGAGCTGTCCGGGAGGAGTATCGGTGTTGTTGCCAAGGTCGGGCGGACATTCACGGGCTCACCCGAGCTCACGGGTAAGTTTTACACCCTGCCCCATTTCAGCGTTCCGTACCCGATAAGCGAGCTAAAAGTCGCAGGAATTGTCTGGTTCAATGACACCGCAATTATCAGGATAAAGAACACGGGAAATGTTGACGAGCAGTTTGAGGTAAAAGCTGCGCGGTTTATCGGGGACGACTCGTATTTCCTGTTCGATCCACTCCGGCACACCATCCACCCCGGCGAGACGCTGGGCGTGCCTTTCAAGGGGAACTTCTCCAATCTGCGCGAAGCGGAGCTGCTTGTTGTTTACGGGGAGCATCTGGAGAAGAAAATAAGAAATCCCGCGACGAAGAACTACTTTTTCAAAGTGAAGCTTGATTTGATACCCCGTCCCGAGAAGCCGGAATTTGTGAAGGCTTTCTACGATCCGGGTCTGCAGAAGATCTGGGTGAGGTTGAAGGGGACCAACAGGACGACTTACGCGCGAGTTGAAATTCACAATTTCACACTCATGGGGAGGTCCGTGATCCTCTCTTCCCGGACGGTTGAGCTCAGCAACCCGGATAACTATCTTGGCTTTGACGTTTACATGGACGACAGTGACATAAAGAGCAACGAGAACGCAACCCTCCTTGTGTTTTACGGGCCGGCACCCGACACATTCACAGGATCGTATTCTGTCCGGCTTGGTGAGATGGAAAAGCAGAGCAGGTACGGTCACGGAAAAGTATTTCTTGCCGTTTCATTCGTGACAGTGGCTGCGGGTGCAGTTGCGTTCTTCAAGTTAAAACCGCTGGGTAGAAAAAGGAAGTACAGGAGAAGGCGAAAGGCTTTATTATAGCCGTTTTCTCATTCTGACAGTATGAAGGGTGGCGTGAGCGGTGCTGTTCTTTCAATTATGCTGATTCTTTTAGGAGTAGCGATTGCAGGGAACATTGACATACTGTCCGGCGGGATTAACAGGGCAGGGCTTTACACGGAGGTGACCACGCAGAAGTGGGGCGGGTTCACGGGTGTTATCAAGCCCGGAACGATGAGCGAGACCACGGATCCTATTTTCATTTACAGCGCCGTGGCGGGAACGGTTGATGAGATAAACATCTCTGCCTCCAACCTTGACGACAACAGGCACTACATTGCAGCGCTTGTCGAGTACGGTGGAATAGATTCTACATACAGCATAAACGTGTCAAAGATAGCCAACGTGACCCGTGACGATCTCAACTCAACGGGGCTTTTCAGGCAGGCCGTGTTCCCTGTGTTTCACCCCAACTATGACATGCTGAGCGACAACCCCAACGCCACGTTCTGCTGCGAGAACGAGTCTGTGATGATTTCCGGAGTATGGTATAACGCTTTCAAGATCACGCTGAACAATAATGTTCCCCTTTATTTGCTCAAGTACAGGTACAGCTCTACAGATTCTTTACCCTTGTTTGTGGTTCCCCTCTCTTCGAGTTACACCTGCTACACGGGGAGCTCCTGCGGTTATGAGTTCATCCTGCCCGATGGCGAGACGTACAACGTTTACATCCTTCCGAAGGAGCCTGCTTACGACACGAAGATCTGGGTTGACAGTGTCGAGACCACACAGGTTCCGAACACAGGAATCCCCTACAACATAACAGTTTACGTTTACAACAAGTACACGCTTGCTCCTGCTCCCGATAAGGACGTGATAATTTTCGAGCAGGAAGGAAACAACATATTCAGCCCTTTCAAGCCCGCCTCTTCCGAGTTTGACGTTGGCACAATCGGGACGACGGATTCCAACGGCATGGTTCAGTTCATAATCTCCCCCACGGTCACGCAAACCGAGGAGAGCGTCTATCACCTGAAAGTCGGGCTTTACTGGGGCGAGGACTACATAAGCAACGTGAAAAACCTGACTGTTGTGGACACTGCCCTCGTCGGCGGTAAAAAGTCCTTCTCACCTTCGTCCATTCTGGACAACTCGAAGGCGGCAGTGGTTGCCATGATTCAGATCGAGGACAGCGTTTACAAGTGGGCCCTTGATGGAAAGGCGAACTCATACATAGTTTACGCATACACTGATGGAACTTACCAGATTTTCAACCAGACAGATCTCAGCTATTATTCCCGGGGTGTCCTGAACACGGGGGGAGTGAACAAGCTAACGGTCGTCCTGAAGGACACGAGTGGGTCGGAGGTGCCGGGGTATGTAAATCCGAAGGAGGAGGGGGGTTACCTGATAATGAACCCCACCTACGATCCGCCTGTCATCGGCTACAAGGATCACCTGAACATAGTTAGAAACATAACCACGGGGGCTTCAAACGCGTTTGTGGTTGTGCCGAGCAGGTACAGCGTGGCCAACAGCAACTTCACACTTGAAGTTTACAAAGCTGACGGAACCAAGGTGGTGGACATACCCTTTGACATAGATAAGGACACTGCTGTCCCTTCAAACGCGTTTTCATACCAGAATGACGAAATGAAAAGTAAAATAACCAAAACAATACAGGTTATAAATACTCTGTATTACGCATATAAGTGATGAGTATGAATAGGGGCGCGCTGCTGGCTCTGTTTGTTCTCATTCCAGCTTTAGCTGTCTCAGCCTCCATAAAAGATAGCAGTTTCAACGTGGTCAACCTTTACTACACGGGTTCCTCCTCATCAGACTCGGGGCAGTACTACCTCGACGGTGTTCCTACCAAAGGGAACCCCAACGTTGGAATAGAGATCTGTGATGAGGGTTCTGTGTACGTTGGGGCAGCTTACGCGATCAACGTGCAGGGGACCTGGAAGTACGCGCTCGTCACGTACAAGGATTCGTCAAATGCGCTCGCTCAGGCTTCCAGTTCAGGCTCCGCTTCCGGCTGTTACTTCACTCCTGTTGATTTCCTCACCTTTTCTCCTTACAGCTACACCTCCCCGGATCCGGATGTTTACATAGCGGCTTTTCCCGGGAAGATGTACGTTGCCTATGAGAGCACTTCCAACCCCGGGACTCTCAGCCACTTCGTTTACGTGGGAAATAATGGCTACCTGCGGGGATCATACTCTGCTTCCCGCAGTTTTGATGAAAGCACCTGTACTGTCAGCGTTCAGGAACCAACAATAACTTTCAATTATTACGGCGGGTCTTTCAGCGCTTCTGCGAGCAACTCCGTGGTTGGATTGAGCTCTGACAGGAGAATGGTGCTGGGCATCTGCTCGGACGATTCGGGGTCAAGCTGCTATTCGGGAGATGTTTACTCCTCTGCCAGCGTTTTCCCGCTAAGCCTTTCAACGGGGCTGACGGGGTCTCCCTGCGTGACTGACCAGATGACTCCAATAACCCGATATCTCGTGATAAACGGGATGGGCAGTCAGTTCTGCATAGGGCCCAACCTGAAGGTTTCAATTTCCAGCCTTTCACCCAACCCTGTTTACTACAACATGACTCTGACCGTGAACTATGTGATAAGCAACCCGCGTGACACTCCTTACGAGACCAACGGTGGGAACGTTGGCGTGACCACGGACTTTGATGTTCACATTCAGATTTACAACGCGTCCAATCCATCCGATGTGGTCGAGGACGTGACTGTTCCGATAACGGACGACATTTCCCCCGGAGACAGCGTGACGAAGACGTTCACGTGGAGAGCGGCGGTTCACAGCGGAAACTACGTGATAAAATTTGACGTGGACTCCGGAGGCGTGATCGGCGAGTGCAATGAGGGAGACAACTCCGCGCAGCAGACGTTCGAGGTCAAGCCAGTGGTCCTTCCTCAGGTGTACATAAACGGGAACCGGACGGACCACTTCGAGTACGCGGGCAGGCCCTACAATGTTTCTATATACTTCAAGAATTCGGACAACGAGACTCTGCGGAACGCGCAGGTTTACATCACAGAGTACAACGGGCTCAACGTGTTTGCACCCACCCAGTTCTGGAACGCGACGTTCAACTCCACGGGGGGAAGGGAGCTCAGAACGCTCAATGTGTCTTCCCGAATGGAAACGCAGGCGGACTATGATGGCTGGCTGAACATAACGCTCATCCCGACGGGAAATAAATACGAAGACCCCTCATATTCCTATCTGAACGTGCAGAGTGCCCTCGGTGACTATGAGATTCAGCTCAGCGGGAAGTACCTGAAGGGAAGCACGTGGGATGATTTCAAGTTCGTCCGCAACGATCAGCTCTACTCATATTATCCCCTGCAAGTTGATCACCCTTACACTTATGAGAGTTACAGCAGCAGGCAGAGTTTCCTGAACCAGCCGTATGTCAGTCTCACGATCGATTTCATTTACAGCGCATTTGCAGGGTTCTGGCACGCGGTGATGGGGTGGTAGGTGGTGAAGAGATTCCTCCTTGCGTTCCTCATCATTTCCACTGCATTTGCAGTTTCCGTGCACATCGCAGATTACAACGGAACAGCCCTCAATCTGACTTATGATTACTTCAATAACAGCGGAGATGCCTGGACTTCCTGGAGCTACAAGGACTCGTCTGCCAGGAATCCGAACGCGTACCTGATGATCTGCAATGGAACGAACATGACAAACGTTTATCTCGACCTCAGGTATGCCAGCGAGAGCGGAAATCTTTCCACGAGCGTTCTGACTCTGCAGCCGTATGTGAACGTGACTTTTCTCAACGAGTCCTGCCTCCTTTTTGATGTGGACACTTCTGTTTTCAGGGCGCTTTACCCCGCGCAGCCTTTCTTTTACATTTACAACTACACGAATGAAACCAACGAGACTGTTGAGCACGTCATCCTGAGCGGAAAGCTCAATGAAACCTTCGAGGGAGAGTACAAGCTGGGTATGAGTTTTGACCAGTCGAACGGGATGATATATATCAATGTCTATGAGATTGACACTAACGACACTCAGATCGTCACGCAGTTTCCCTACCTTTTCCTGTCCATAGTCAGGGATGGACAGTCCCTGCGCGAGAAGCAGGCGGAGCCTTTCACCCCCGTTCCTTTCAATTACTCCTTCGTGGGGGAAGAGGGGATATACGTTAACGGGCTTCTTTCACTCCGGATAAAGACGTTTGATCCCTGCGGGACGATAAATGAATCAGGTTACTACGTGCTGAATGACTCCAGCTGGAATTACAACGACACGTGCGTTGTTATCGAAAACGTTACCAACCTGTTGGTCAACTTTGCAAACTACACGGTTGATGGAGATGCCAACTCCACGGGGGCATACAGGGATGACGTGTGCGGGGTTCTGATAAGGAATGCAAAAAACGTCACGCTGCTTGATGCGAGGGTCCAGAACTTCAGGCGGGGCATCTGCATTGAAAACTCGGAGGGAGTGGAGATATCTGGAACTCACTCCTCCTACAACTACGACTCTATTTTTGTCAGGAATTCAACGGCAGCAATCCATAACATAAGACTTTCGTCCGATGACGAGGAGCTAACAGCCATGAAC
>CAYVIY010000019.1:0-8012 GCA_964451765.1 Candidatus Undinarchaeota archaeon | reverse complement strand
GTTTTTAAACATTTCTTCAATCGCAACAACTTTCCCGCCTGCTTTCTTTATCTTTTCAGCGGCTCTGTCCGAAAAGTCGTAGGCGGCAACGGTTACTTTCTTGTCCAGGGTACCGGCTCCGAGCACCTTTCCGGGAATCACAGCGGTCTCTCCGTTTTTGAGCAGCCTGTTAAGCTTTGCCACGTTGACGTGGACCCTGTTCCTCCTCGGAGTGGCGAGCCGCTTTGCAATGGCGGTCCAGAATTCGCTCTTTGATTCAGCGAGACTGTCCAGTACCTCCTTTATTCGAGGATCGGTAAAGTTTCTTCTTTTGATCTTACTTCTAACGCTCACAGCCCAATTGCACTCTGGACATTTTTAAAGTTTACCCGAATAAGCTTTTAACTCTCCCCGGCTCAAAATGGTATGATCCTTACGGGGGGCAGGTTGAAGGAGGCACTTGAAAGCAGGATCAAAATCGACCCCTTCAGGGTGGAAAATGCAGGCGCTGACAGTTATGACATAACCCTTGGAAATGAGTTTTTGAAAGTTAACAGCGAGGAGACGGGCGTGATCGATCCCGAAAAAATGAACATAACGGGAGAAAGGGTTTTTTCCCGTGATTTCTTCCTCCAGCCTGCACACTTCGTCGTTGCGCGCAGTGAAGAGTGGGTCGAGCTTCCTGACAATGTCCTCGCGTTCGTTTCTGGTAAGAGCAGCATTGCCCGGTTGGGGATTCAGATACACGCTGCAGCCCTTCTCCACCCGGGCCACAGGGGTTACGTGGTTCTGGAGATAAGCAATCACAACACCGTTCCTTTCAGGCTGGTCGCCGGTTTGAAGATAGCTCAGCTGGTGTTCTTTGAGGTGGATCCCGTTTCGGAGTACTACCGCCTCAGGGGAGCGACTTTTGGGGAGCAGAAGAAGATCGATCTGCCCGCCCGGCTGGGGTTCAGCAGGTGAAAAGATGAAGTGCAGCTTTTGCGGGTCGCGTGCGGTCTTTTACGCCGCCCATTTCGGGAAGTTCTTCTGCGAGAAGCACCTCGAAAGGTACCTCCTCAAGAAGCTGAAAAGGGAGATTTACAGGAACGGGCTTGTGAGTCCGGGTGACAGGATCCTGTTCATCTCGGACGGGTCTCCGGCTTCGGAGGCGGAACTGTATCTCCTGTCGCGCGTTGTTCGTGGCTGGCCCGTCACTATCCGTGCCGTGTCCCTCAACGATTTCGTGGATCGCTGGGCGGGAGAGGAGTTCACAGTGACGGTGGACCCTGTGACGGTTGAATGTGAGGTCTCCCGGGCACTCTACGGGCTTGCCAGCGGCAGGATTTACCCCGCAGGCTACCGCCTTAACAGCGTGATCCGCCCCTTCAGAAAGTTCAGTGCAAAGGAGCTGGCAGCCCTCGCCATTTCACGGGGGTTCAGGTTCAGAGAGTTCCCTGCGGGGAAGCTCACAGGAGAGGGATGGGCAGCAAACCTGAACTTTTTGAGAGCGTTTGACTCAATAATGGATTTACTGCGCCAACAGCAAGGTAAGATGCAAGCAAGAGGAATGACACGACGGAAACTGTGAGAAGAGCGAGTCTGACTGCCGTGTTCTTGAACTTGACTGCCAAATAAAGAGAAATTGCGGACATAAGTGCGAGTGCCCAGAACGGTATCGAGCTGGCAACGTACTGATAGAGCAGGACGAAGAATCCCTTCCGGATTTCCGGCTGCTCCTCTTTGAAGCTCACTGTCGTGTAAAGCACGCCTCTTTCATCTTTGAGGGATATTTTCACGGCGGGAACCACTTTTTCATACTCTTTCACTATCTTTTTTTCTTCCCCCGGCTCGAGGAGGAAGTTCTCACCGCTGGAAAGGGTGTAATTTCCGGGCGCAGTTCCGTTGTTTGTTATCCTTATGGTTTCAACGACCTTTGGCTGCAATTTCCCTTCAATCAGTTTCCAGGTTCCCCTGACGGTCCTGCTGACCCTGATGTCAGGTGAAACGAACAGCAGGCTCTCCTCGACCTGCTTGCTCCCTCCTTCCCACGAGATTTCAATGTTGACGTGAAGCACGCCACTTTTTTCTGCAGTTCCCAGATCCACGTGGATCTTTTTAACTTCCTGTGGGTTGAGCGAAATGGAAAAGGTCTGGTTTGACCGTTCTGATCGAATGTGAAGCGTGGCATTGTGCAGCGCACGGACTCCCGTGTTCTGAATAACGATGTCACGCGAAACGCTTTCTCCGGGAAGGAATGTGGTTTTCCCGTCCACTGCGAGCTCTATCTTTGGCTTTCCTATGTAATACTGCCTGAAAAAGTCAATGGTGGCGATCCCCCCATCGTAGTAAAGCTGGGGGCTCCCTATTATCCCGTATCCCGTCGCTATCGCCCTGAGCCTGTATTTCACTTCCATTTTACCCTGTATAGCCTGACCGAAGTTGCACACTAGCTCTTTTTCACTCTGCCTGCAGGCGTTCGGATAGCCTTCTGCCACGAAATGCTCTGGAACGGGATCCACCAGTTTTTCAATCTGCACCGCATCGCCTGAGCTTATGGTTATATTGACCTGAAGCGTGTCATTTATGTCTATCAGTTCAGGTCCCGACACGGTTTTGGTGAGACTGATTGAAAATCCCAGTGAGAACAGCAACAGGAGCGCGAGCAATTTTTTCATGATAAATACAGTACCACTTGAAATTTATACCTTTGGGCAGTCGTTAAGCAAACCTTATTTATTCCCCTCCTGTTCTGTTAGTATGGTACTGGCATACATAATGGTGAGAGTGGACGCCGGGAAGGAAAGGGACGTCCTCAAGGCAGTAAACGGATGGCCTGAGGTAAAGGAAGCACACATAATCTACGGTGAGTGGGATCTCGTTCTCAAGATACAGGTCGACAGCATTGAAAACATAACGTCCTTTGTCGTTGACAAGCTGAGGACGATTCCCGAAGTGAAGCTCACATCCACGATGATTGTCGCGGAGTAATTTTTTATTCTTTAACTACATTTTTTTTGGTGCTCTGGGTTAAAAAGTACGTTCGGGCAGGGGATGTTGTTTTAGCCGTTGCTGATGAGGAGCTGATGGGCAGGGAATTCGAGGAGAATGAGCTCGTCCTGCGGGTTGGCTCATTTTACAGGGGGGAGCTGGTCCGGGAGGAACAGGTTAAGTCGATTTTGCGGGACGCCACGATAATTAACGCTGTTGGGGAGAGAGCCGTTCAGGCCCTGATTGAGGCGGGGCTGGCGGTGCCCGGTGCGGAAAAGCGCGTGCAGGGAGTTCCCCACCTGCAGGTTGTTCTTTACTTCAGATGATCGCGAATTCGAGGTCTTTTCTGGCGTCAGTCAGGACACCCTCCTTTACAGCCACCATGTCCTCTATCCTTATGCCGAACGGGTCGTAGATGGCGGGCTCCACCGTTACCACCTGTCCCCTTTTCAGCTCGGTTCCCCTGCGGAAGAAAGGCTCTTCGTGAACGTCAAGCCCCACCCCGTGTCCGAGTGCGTGGGGTGTTTTGAGCCCGGAGGCTGCCTGCTCGAGTTCCTGAACGCCTGCACCCTGAACTGCCAGCTCCACGAGTTTCTCCTGAACCCTCAGCACCTCCTCGTACGCGCCAGCCTGATCCTTTCCCACGAATGTCCTGCTCATGTCCGCCGTGTACATCCTGTAAACCGGTCCGAAATCAACTATGAGGGGGAATTTTACGGGGCTGTTGCTGGCAGAGACGTGGATCTTTCTCGAGTTTTCTCCTCCTGCGACGATTGTCGGGAAAGAGAAGCCCTGCGCGCCCATTCTTCTCGCCTCGCGCTCGAGCTCCGCTGCAAGCTCGCGTTCCGTCATCTCTTCCGTGAGGAAGTCCGGCACTTTTTCCATCACCCTGCTTGCGATTTTTCCCGCCATTTTCAGCCTGTTCATCTCATCCTTGCGTTTCACCGACCGCATAAGGGCGAGCCTTTTTGAAACGTCCTCAATCTTTTTCCCGCGAAAAGCCCGCTTCATCCTGCGGAACAGAGCTGTTGGAAGCCTGCTGAAGTTAAGCCCGATCACGCCTGATTTTCGCAGCTCTTTTTCCAGCAGGTCCCACAAGGAGCTGGAATTTCTGAACACGATCACGTCCTTCACGTACTTTTCAGCAACGCTCGCTTCCAGATTGCTGGTCAGCACCCTGACATCCCCGTCCCACAGGGCAATTCCCTGGCAGGGCTCTTCTATGCCCGTCAGGTAGTAAAAGTTCCTGTCCTCAACGTCAAGATTGAATATCACGATCATGCCCACCTAACCTGCTAATCTTTATATGAATAGCTTTATTGATTGTGTGAAAGTCTGCAGGTCCTGCGGGAGAGTGTTTGATAAGGGCAGGTGGAGGAAGCCGAAGGGGAACGAGGTTGCCCGGGCGGAAAGGATGGGTAGGCTGGAGTATACGACCTGCCCGGACTGTCTGAATGTGGGGCACACGGCGATACTGCAGGTTCGCGGGCGGTTTGACAGGGATGCCGTCGAGGATCTGATAGCTGAAGAGGTTGACAGGAGCGTGGCGAGGGGGGAAGTTGAGAAGGTTTTCGAGAAAAAAGGAGATTACTTTTTCAGCAGCAAGAAGATGGCGAGAAGGGTTGCCCAGAAACTGAAGCAGCGGGGGGCAGTCATCAAGGAAACGAGCAAGGTTTACAAGTACGACAGGGAGCATTCCGTTCCTCTCACCAAGCTGACAATATCCGCGAGCTTTCGCATTCTCCCGGGGGATGCTGTCCGCGCTGGGGGTCAGCCCGACCTCGTGAGGAAGGTCCGGGGCGAGTGGGCATGGCTGGATTCAGGCAGGAAGGTTCGCGTGAAGGACCTCGAGAGGGTTCAGGCGGAGGTCCTGAGTGGGATCGTGGTTTCTCAGCGACCTCCTCTCGTTTTCGTGAAAGAAACAGGGGAAACCGTGGAAGTTGACAGCGTGCCGGAGTCCAGAGATGTCACGCTGGTGAGGGCGGAAGGAAAGACTTGGGTCATTACTAAACAGTAACAAATATAAAGGCACGATGGGTATATGATTGTATGGTAACTCTTGAGGGGACAGATGGAAAAAACCCGTATTTCGAAAAATTTGTTTCCGTCTCTGAGCCTGATATAAGTTCTGTTCTAAATGGTGGAGGGAGTGTCGATAAGACACTTGAAACCCTCATCAAATCCATAGGTGCAAAAGGTAAAGTGGATCCTGTAACTTTTTCAGCGTACCTTTCATTGATGGTGAATATGATAGGAGGGGACAAGGACACTGATGTGTATAAGCTCGTTCTTTACAGCAGGGACGAGGGAGGGTATAAGCCCGTGGGTGGGCTGATCCAGATGAGTCCCGACACATACGTTAAAGCCCTTAAATCTCTTAAGGTGGGTGATCCGATAATCAAAGATACAGAGAAGAGTGCAGAAACTCTTGAGAAAGGAGAAAAGAACTATTTGATCTTTCTGCGTGCCCGCGATGAGTCCACGATGTCATACGCGGACATAAAACCTGTTGGGGCACGTGATCTGGGTGACGGTAGCTCATACAAGGGGAGTTTTGAACGTGCCTTATCATCCCTCCGGATGCTGTCAGACGTTCTCGGTGTGGATGCAGTTAAGCTGGCAAAGTACACCCCTTCAGGGGATTCAGGTGACAGGTACAGTGAGGAGTCCATTGTTGTGGCCAGGGAGGGTTCAGAGATAAGGGTTTACGCTGGCTCAGACTCTAACATAAGAGCGAGCGCATACTTTACCCTTTACTGAGCGGACGGGTAAAAGATTTAACCCGCCCTTTTACTTTTTGTTGTGCTGACTCTTGGTTTGATCGGGAAGCCCAACGTGGGAAAGAGCACCTTCTTCAAGGCGGCAACCCTGAAGGACGTGGAGGTGGCGGATTATCCCTTCACGACCATAAAGCCTAACGTTGGGGTTGCCCACGTGAGAGTGAGCTGCGCGCACCCTGAGATCGGGCAGGAATGCCGCCCCCGCCGTGGCAGCTGCAGGAACGGGACGCGGTTCGTTCCCGTTGAGCTTTACGATGTTGCGGGGCTGGTCAGGGGCGCGCACGAAGGGAGGGGACTGGGAAACCAGTTTCTGGACGATGCCCGGAGAGCGAGAGTTTTGATAATGGTGGTTGATGCGAGCGGGGGAACGGACCCTGAAGGAAATGTGGGGAAAGGAAACCCTGTCGAGGACGTGAGAATGGTTGAGGAGGAGTTTGACAGGTGGCTGGCGGGAATAATAAGCAGGCAGCTGGAGAAGGGGGGCGATCTTGCTCAGGGACTGAGCGGGCTTGCCATACAGCGGGCGGATATTGAGCGGGCGGAGGAAATGGAGTACCTGAGCAGGGAGAATGCCCTGAACTTCGCCCGGGCTCTCCGCAGGATTGCCAAGCCGATCCTGATAGCCGCGAACAAGACTGACAAGACGGACAGCTGGCTCCCCGAGCTGAAAAAGCTGGGGTATCCTGTCGTTCCGACATCTGCGGAGCTCGAGCTTATGCTTAGGCGTGCTGCTGAAGCTGGATTCATTTCGTACCTTCCCGGGGCGGGAGATTTTGAAGTCCTGAAAGAGATGGGGAGGAAGCAGGAGGAAGCGCTGGAGTTTGCCAGGGCATTTCTGAAAAAGTTTGGTTCAACGGGCGTCCAGCAGGTTCTTGACACGGCAGTTTTTGATGTTGCAGGTCACATTGCGGTTTTTCCCGTGGAAGACGAGTCCTGGTGGACTGACAGGTTCGGCAATGTCCTGCCTGACTGCCTGCTCGTCCCTGCAGGCACGACGGCTCGCGAGCTTGCGTATCTGATCCACACAGACCTGGGGGAAAAGTTCATAAGGGCAGTTGATGGCAGGAAAAAGATGATTCTGGGCGCTGATCACGTGCTGAAGCACAGGGATGTCATCAAGATCGTTGCGGGTCGGTAGATTTCAGAGCTTCCACAACTTCCTCGCGGGGAAGCTTCGTCCGGAACCCCGTCGGAGAAAAGTGTGTTTTCACTCCCTGAACGGCTTCCAGCACAGCACCCATATTTGCAGGACTTATTTTCAGCTCGGAGCATAGCGAGTGCAGCTCAAAGTATGGTCTGTCCCCGAGGGGGGCTTCCTGCAGTATCAGCTCGAAGTGTTTTTCGGTTTTTCTGTGCCCCGGAACCAGCCTGACTTTTTTCATTCTGCTCAGGAGGTTTCGGTCCCACAGGTTCCCCGCCCACCTGCCCCTGTTATCCAGCATCTCTAAAGATCTGTCCGCCCTGCCCGCACCTTCCCTGATTTCGAGGTAGACCCTGTAGAAGTGCCTGTACGCGTGGGCGAACACCGGTTTCGCCCCCATTTCGAGTTTTGCGGCTTCTCTGACAGCGAACCCTATCAGCCCCCGCACGCCCATTTCATTGTGGTTCGCCACCTTTTCTGTCCGGACGCCGTACCTCCTCCACCCGACCCGGGGGTACGTTCCACTCAGGGCTGCAGTGTCTGTTGCCGCCACCCCCACCAGCTTTCTCGCGGAGCGGAGGGCACAGTGCAGGAACGGTGCTGGACTCCCGAAAGGGTCCACGTCAACGGCGTCAAACCGTTCCCGGTGAAACAGCACTTCCGCCCGCGCGTTTTCTATCCGGAAGTCCCGCCTGTTGTGCAGTCTGTTCAGCTCCGTCAGGAAAACCGCCCTTTTTGACTGGTCATTCGCGACCACAGGTATCCTGTAAGCGGAAAGCCTGACCGCTCTCGCCCCCGTGGCGCACATCGAGTCCAGCACTTCGTAACCGTACGACCCGTAAACGAGGATGCTGAAATCCCTGCTGAGTGCCTGTTCCGGGTTGTAAAATACCTCCCCCTGCTCCGGCATCGAGACTGCCGGTACGAACAGCTCGCTTTCGCCTTCCCTGACTTTCCGGAGAAGCATCACTTTTTCCTCCTGACCGCAAAGTCAATCATCCAGAGCAGAATTTCCCTCTGTTCGCAGTCCGGCAGGCTTTCTGCGATTTCCCTCGCCCTGCTGGCGTACCGGTCGGCAACCTCCTGCACGTATCCCACTGCTCCACTTTTCTCGATCAGCTCCACAGCCCGCACTATGTCCC
>CAYVIY010000018.1:0-8086 GCA_964451765.1 Candidatus Undinarchaeota archaeon | reverse complement strand
ATCCTGTGAGCTGTCCGGGTCTACTTTATAGCAGTTGGAATCACACATGACGTTATCCACGCATGTACTGGGTGTATGCTCATCACATTCAGAGTCCGCTCCACAGGCAGATTCACACAGGCCGTTTCCAGAGGCGGATGCACAGGAAGACCCATCAGAATAGTAAACTGTGCTTTCGGTATGGTCGCTGTTGCAACTTATGCACTTATTTTCGCTGGCATCGTAATACTTGGTTGTGGATGAGTAGCATTCTTCGCATGCTCCGTTGGTGGTATCCATATCTGTTACAAAGATGAAACACTGCTGTCCGTTCAGGGAAGTGACGGATGATCCCAGACAGGTTGTGCTTGAGGACCCGTAATTATTGTATGCTCCTTCATAAAAAGGGTAGTCGCCGGCACTCTGGCAGGAGCTGCCACAGTTGTAATATGCGTTTGTGATCTTTTTAACTGCGCACAGGCTTTGCACAGTTGTGCTATCTGCTATGTCGTAGTAACTGGCAGTATTGCTGCAGCTGCTATCCGAGTAAATTACACAGTTATTATTTGCCACCAGTGTACCCTGGGAAGCTTTACAAGAGTAAGCAACCTCAAAGGACAGAAGAAGTATGAGGAACAGAATCGCGTTTCTTCCCAATCCCACGTAAATCTTACCTGCACATATTAATATCCTTTTTTGCCGCAACCCTTATTATTCTCTACAGTTTTTTACTGCATGCAGATTGACATAAGCCGTGCTGACAGCACGGATATGCGTTCTCACATAAGGGATCAGGGGGTTGCAGCTCAGGAGACCCTGAAAAGGACCTGGAACAGGGTGCAGGAGCTGGCCGATGAGTTGAGTTTCAAGAGGCTGGTTATGAACGGTGCGGGCGATAAATACATCGTCCCTTACATTGCCAGCTTTTTGTGGAAGGCTTTCAGCGAAAAGCCTGTCGAAGTGATCCATTCGAGAACTCTCGCGGACAATTTCCCGCGCTACATTGACAGGGACACGCTTGTGATATTTGTTTCCCAGTCGGGGAGGACGAAAGACACGATGGATGCTGCTCGCAGGGTTGCGTCTTCGGGTGCGAAGATGATCGCAGTCACGAACCTCAGGGAGAAGGAGGAGAACTCGCTGTGGTTCATAGAGGACGAGGGAGGGGCTGTGCTGAACACGTACACGCCCACGTACCCTGAGAGGGCTCTTCCCAGCACAATGACCTTCCATTCTTCATTGATCCTACTTTATTCTCTGCTGTCCGAGCTGGCAGGTCTGTCAATTCAGAACGACCTTCGCAGGCTGGCGGATTCCGTTGACAGGTTGAGCAGGGACGGAAAGGTCGAAATGTGGGGACTTGAAAGGGCGCACGAGCTCGTCCGGTGGGGATCGAATGGATGGTACGTTCTGGGCGATGGACCGAGGTATGGAATTGCCCGGAAGCTCGCCCTGATAATGTTTATGGAAGGCGCGAAGGTCAACGCGTTTCCCCTCGAAACGGAGGAGTTTCTCCACAGCCTGGTCGAGACTCTGGAAGAGGAGAACCCTTACAAGCTTGAAATGATCAATTTCCTGCCCCCGGAGGATCAGCCCATGAGAAAACCTTCTGAGAAGATCTCCCGCGTCTGGAGGGAGCACACGTCCGTCATTGACATCGAGCCTCCAAAGGTCAGCAACGACCCCCTGCTGAACAACCTGCTCAGCCCGCAGGCGCAGATGGTCTCCGCGGAGTGGATGGCGTACTACCTTGCTTTGTTGAGGGGGATCGATCCAGGGGTCGGTCACATAGTCAAGAAAGTCAGGAGCGGGAGCTGGTAATTACACAAACTTCCTGAGCCGCTTTCCCGGGTGGATCCTGAACGTGTTCCCCTTTTTTGTTTTTGTTATCAGCCCTCTGTTTTCCATTGCGCGTATGACCCTGTGCGCTTTCACCTTTCCTATTTTTCTTGCCACCTCCGACTGCATTCCGCCCCGGAGAGCCACTTCGACCACGACCTTTTCGTCCCCGTCAAACAGGTCAGCAATGTTCCTGTGTTCCTTCTCCATCTGGGGGATCGCGTACCCGAGGAAGAACCCGAGAACATACACAAGGGGTAGTGCGTACGGGGTGGCATAAACATAGTTGCACAGGATCCCCCTTGCTAGGTGGACACCCACATAAAGTGAGAACACGCTTATAGCTGCAAGGGATCCAACAGCCACCACTGTCCACTTTTCCACAACCGTGCAAGCGCTTAACTTTTATAATACGTTGTGCACCTAAACTTTTGCTGTGCTGGGGTGGCCACCAGCTTTGACAAAGCTGGACCAAATGTGCTGCCTCACTGCGTTCGGCAACACTATGCTGGGGTGGCCGAATGGCTAAGGCGCCAGCCTGCTAAGCTGGTCCCCTCCGGGGTTAGGGGTTCGAATCCCCTCCCCAGCGAACTTTTTGAGAAAAGTTCGATCAAAACCGTGCTGCCTCCTTACAGTCGGCAACACCATGCAAGCCATTTGGGGGCTTTACGCCCCCAGATAGGTTCCGAGTCCTAGAACTGTAGGTCTCCACGGCACACATCCGTGGACACTGATGTGCTGCCTCCGGCAGCACGTGCAGAGTGTTATCGAGCCCGAAGGGCGAAGATAGCACGGTTTTGGTCCAGGTTTTTTCAAAAGCTGGTGCGGGAACGCGGGGGAACCCCTTCGGTTCCCCCTCCCGCTTTTTGGCACTGCCTGTTTGTTATCGAGCCCGAAGGGCGAAGATGGCACATTTTCATTTCCACTTTTTATCATTGTTTAATGAAAAGCTATATATTCCTTCCCGCTATATTGAGTGTGAAAAAGGTGAGAGAATGAGAAGGCACGTTAACCTTGAGTACTGGATGGACAGTGAAAGGATCGGGGCAAAGTCCGGTGAGGAAAGGGAGAGGCTTGAAGCGGCTTACGAGAGGTACGCGGACAGGCTCGAAAAGGTGGTGAACAGAAAAAACGTGAAGAGAGTTGTGGAGGCTTTCAGCAAGGTTGCCAGGTTTGGGAAGGACGTGGAGACGTACCTTGGCTTTCTGGACGGAAAAAGCGGTGAATGGATCACAGACGGACTGTTGTGGTGCAGGAACGGGAAGGAAGTGGGCTACCTTCTTGAGGCGTACAGAAAGTATTCAGATGTGCTGGAGGGGGTTGCTGACGGTGATTACCCCTGGCCGATCGTTGCGGGTTTCAACAAACTTGCCAGGAAGGGGAAGGATGTGGAAAAGTATCTGAAAAACGTCAGGGAGCTGGGAGAATCTGCCAGATGGTACGTCTGGAAAGTGATGTTTTACGAGAACGTCACTTCGTGATGAACACCCCTGTTAGGACGAATATCCAGAACAGAGAGATCTCAGCGACGCAGATCGGGTTCTGCAGGCTGCACTGCGTGCAGGACCACCTGAAGTAGAGGCAGTGAAAGGCGAACAGCAGGGCGATCCCTGTCAGGGGTATCACTTTTTTCCCGCTTTCCGAGTTGAGAAATATGTAAACAGTCAGGATCATGGCGAGGAAGTTGAGCAGGAACATCACGGCCACCACCTCCACGAGCTACCTGCAAGGTATGCCAGGTAGTAACTTATAAGCACGAGCAGTGCGAAGCTCGCCTTTTCAATCCTGTCCCCGTGTTTTATCAGCTTCCGGTGAAGGTCCCTGACGAAGAATGCTATCGCTATCAGCGGGGTTGATATTCCCAGGGAGAAAGCCAGGGCGTTGTAGATGGCGATCAGGTAAGAGAAGCTGGAAGATGCTTCGAAGATCGCGAATCCGAGGTTGCAGGGAGCCAGCGCGATCCCGTAAACCGACCCTGACAGCCCTGGCAGGCTTTTTCCGAGATAATTTGCCGTGGCGATGTAGAACGTGAGCAGCGATGCCAGAGCGAGAAGAATGGGCTGGATCCCCTGAAAAACCCTGTAGAAGGCTGACACGGAAAGGTTGAGTGCCGCGAAAAGGAGGAACTGGGAAATGAAAAATCCGAAAACGAACCGGACGGGTTTGAACCGCCTGTCAGACGCGGATTCAGATGCTATTATGGACAGGACGGGAAGGCTGCACCCACCGAAGCTTGCCATCAACCCGCTTATGTAGGGGATCAGCACGTTTTTCCCTCCGTGTTACACGTTCCTCCTTCGATCAGGCTGAACTGCCCCCCTTCCAGGGCAGATACCAGCGTATCGAGCGATTGCTCGCCCTCCAGCACGATCCTTCCGGGAAAAACAACGATCGTGGGGGTTCCCGTCACGTTGAACTCTGCTGCGAGATCCCTGCGTTCAAACACGTTCACTGCGCTCACACGGTACCCCTTTTTTACGAGTTCTTTCAGAACGGGGATTTCCGATATGCAGTGTGGACAGGTCGGCTGGTAAAAAACGAGAAACCCTGCGGAGGGAACGTCTTTCGGAAGGTTCAGGTAAAAAACAATGCTGTTCTGCACTCCCAGAAAGAAAAACAGAGGGATTCCCGCGAGAAGTATCAGGGGGACTTTTGCACTTTTCCTGCTCACCTGAAACTCCACAGCCCCTTCTGCTTTCAGGTTATAAAAGGTTAACTGCCAGCGCCCCGCTTCTTTTCAAACGCGTCTATCAGCGTGTAAAGAGGGCAGTAGCCAAGTATCCCCGAGATCAGCGCGAGGATTCCCAGAATCCCCCACTTGCTCCCTGTCACCAGCCACCACGCAACAAGCACGGTTCCCGCAACGGACCTGACGACCCTCTCCCCCAGATCCATGTTGCTCTCCATGAAAAGTATGTGCTGAACTGGGAAATAACTTTAACCTCTCCCCCTCACCTTTTTCACTTTGAGATCCCAGCCTTTCAGAATCTCTCTCACCTGCGCTTCTGCGGTTCCTGCCCATCCGTAGCCCAGGAGGACCTTCACTTTTCGTGGTGGGAGTTTTTCTGCCATCAGCTCGAGCAGGTACTTCATCGGAGGGAAGAGTCCGTTTTCGTACGTCTGTGATCCTATAACTATTTCGCCCGCGTTGTTGGCGTCCGCAAGAACTTCAGCGTAATTCACAGTTTTTCTGTCATTCATTCTGTGAATTTTCACGCCCCTGCCGGAGCCGATCAGGTCGAGAATGGCGGGTTCAGTTATCCCATACATCGTGCTGTAAATCAGCAACCCGCCTCCCGACGGTCGGGCTTCCGCCCATTCCCTGTACAGATCTATTATCCTGCTTGGATCTTCCCACCCCAGCCCGTGTGAGGGCAGTATCCTTCTGATTTTCATTCCCTGCAGCCTGTCAATCGCTCTCAGAACGAACTGCCTGTACTTTCCGATTATGCTCACGAAGTACTTTTTCGCGTAGAACAGGTATTCCTCATCAATTTCTTTTTTCAGGGAGAACGATCCGAATGCGTCGCAGCTCAGGAGCGTGCCATCAGGCAGATAGCTCATGATGGTCTCGGGCCAGTGGAGCCAGGGGGTGTGAATGAACTGCACGGGACCCACTCTATCACCGTCCTTCACGGGCCTGAACTTGAATTTAATCCCGTAAAAGCTCTCGAGCATCCCTTTCACGAGGGGGTGCCCGACGATCTCGATTTCGGGGTTCAGCCGGAGCAGTTCCGGAATGGCACCCGTGTGATCAGGTTCCGCGTGGTGAACGACCACCATCTTTATCTCGGACGGATCAATACCCAGTTTCTGCACGAATTCCCCTGCAAACTCCCTTTTCACGGTGTCGAACAGGATCCACCCCTCATCAGTTTCCAGAAGGTATGCGTTGTACGAGATGCCCTCCGGGATTTCCCACATAGCTTCGAAATACTTAGTCCGTGAATCCTCCACACGGATTCTTTGAATGTTCATTCAAGCATCTCCTCCACCTCTTCTCTTCCTTTTTCCATTTCTTCAACCTGTTTTCTGTCCAGTCTCTTCAGGAGTTCCAGAAACTCCCCCATGTGCGTTTTTTCTTCATCCGCGATGTCCAGAAACACTTTTCTGACCAGATCGTCCTTTGCGTTTGCTGCCAGCTGCTCGTAGAGGTTCACAGCATCCAGCTCTGCGATCATTCCGAGCCTCACCAGCTCCGCGTCACTCAGTTTTCCAAACTCCTCCTTCACCCTGCCAAAACCCTTCGGTATTTCGCTCAACATACAGTTCATAAGCGGGGAAGATTAAATATTCACCCCAACGAACGCGCGGACTGCAAGCCCGATCAGAAAGCTGAGGAACGCCACTCCCAAACTTATCCCTGCCATCTCCAAAAAGTCCTTTGTGAAATTTTTTTCCCTGACCACTGAAACGAAGTATGTGTTATCGCAAACGTCAGCCCGAACAGCTTTGCCAGCAGGTGGTACTTCAGACTTCCCTGCCAGTCTTTTTCGCAAACCACCTGTAATGCTTCATCTCCTCCCGTGCAATCTTCTGGAGAACCTGCCTGTTTTTTCCCGCAATCCCGGCAAGCTTGAGATAGACGAGATGCTCCGTTATCTCGTTTTCCTGACTCCTGATGAGAAGGTCCTGAACATCCATGCCAAGAATTGAAAAAAGGGGGTTAAAAAACCCACCTGCAGGGGCGCTTTTTCAGTACTGCTCCTGAAAAAGGGATCAAACATCCCTGTAACAGAACCACCAGTCGTAACATTCGTACTTTTTCTTTCTCTCAGCGGCTGTTTTTTCGTCACTTGCTGGCGGAACTATGGCTCTGTTCCCTATTAGCTCGTTTTCCGGCCAGTTTGCGGGCATTGCAACGCCGTTCCTGTCGCTCACCTGCAGCGCCCTGACCATCCTGAGTATCTCGTCCATATTTCTACCCAGCTCCTGCGGGTAATACAGGACTGCGCGCAGTATTCCTTTGGGATCGACCACGAAAACCGCCCTGACTGTGTTTGTTCCTTTGGCGGGGTGTACCATTCCCAGCCGCTTTGCAATGTTTCCCATGTCATCCGCGATTATCGGGAACTCTATCTTCACGCCAAGATTTTCTTCGATCCACTGCTTCCACTTTATGTGGCTGAACACCTGATCTATGCTGAGCCCTATCAACTCAACTCCAAGTTTTTTGAACTGATCGTACCTTTTCTGGAAAGCCACGAACTCTGTAGTGCAGACGGGCGTGAAATCTGCGGGATGGCTGAACAGAACCACCCATTTCCCCTTGTAGTCGTCCGGGAACTTTATCCTGCCGGAGGTTGTCTGTGCTTCGAATTCCGGCATCCTTTCTCCAATAAGAGGCATTCTGAAATTTTCGGTTTCCATATCATAATATAGTAATATCGATTATAATCTTTTTGGTTCGAATTCGGTAATAACAAATAAAGTTTTAAACTAACTGGGGTTTTTATCACGTGGGAAAGATAGACGTGAAGAGGCTCATTGATATACTGGACAGGGACGGAAGGAGGAGCTTTGTTGATATTGCCCGAGAGTTTGGCGTTAGCGAGGCTGCGGTCAGGAAAAAAGTAAAGAAGCTGGTGGAAGAAGGCATTATAAAGAGATTCACGGTCGAGGTTGATCCAAGAGGGATAGGCTACAGCGTTGTTGCGTGCATCGGGGTTGACACTGAGCCTGAAAAGCTCGTTTCCGCGATTTCCCTCCTGAAGGAGGACAGCAGGGTTCGCAGGCTTTACGCCAGTGCGGGAGACCACATGCTCATGCTGTTCAGCTGGTTCAGGAGGCACGGTGACATGGAGGAGTTTGTGAAAGAGCTGGAAAGTATGGAAGGTGTGGTTAAGGTATGCCCCGCGATAATTCTGGAGCGGATAAAATAAAGCTGAACCCTTCCATAGCGCAGGCAGTCGAGCAGAGGATAAGGGAGTTTGAGGAGCTGGGGAGAAAAGGCTGGAAAGACTGGTTCCGTGAGCTCTGTTTCTGCATTCTCACCGCTAACTTCACTGCTGAGGGGGGGATCCGGATTCAGCGGGAAGTGGGGGACGGGTTTCTGAGCCTGAGCGAGCGAGATCTTGCAGAGAAGCTCAGGGAACTCGGGCACAGGTTTCCCCGCACACGCGCCCGCTACATCGTTGAAGCCCGGAGGTTTGCTCCCCTGCTGAAAAAGGAGGTTACTGGCAGGGACGGAAAGTCCGCCCGCGAGTGGCTTCTTCAGATAAAGGGGATAGGAATGAAGGAAGCCAGCCATTTCCTGCGGAACGTGGGC
>CAYVIY010000017.1:3862-8142 GCA_964451765.1 Candidatus Undinarchaeota archaeon | reverse complement strand
TCCCACATCTTTCTGAGGTAGTTGGATATCCCCGCAGCTGTCATGGATGCGGACACGGGCCCCTTCTCCGCGCTTTTGAGGAGGACGGACATGACGTTCTTGATCAGACTTGACGGGAAATCATTCAGAACTCCGTGCTTCGGGTCAAACAGTGCCATTTCCACCGTCCACCCGAGTCTTTTCACTTTCATCGCTGTTGATCTGAAGAAAACTTCTATTTCGGTTCCCTTGAACTTGTCTGCGACTTCCTCGAACGCCTGCTCAAGCGGGATTCCTGACGAGAGGACGTTGCTGAGCTGGTACAGTGCGCTGGAGAACTGCCTTTCGAGTTCCTTTACCCTCCTCCTTCTTTCAACATTTCCGTAGGACCACGACAGCAGGTATAGGCTCAGCGGGATGGATATCGCGAGGATTATGGGGACCGTTGTCACGCTCGGGAACATCGTTTCAAGCGTTGCCATGGGCCTGAATATGTCCAGTCCCACCACGCTGATTATGAGGAACTGGACGAGTGCAAAGACTGCGAATATGAGGATCATGAAATTCTTCCCGTGAATTCTGAATCCTCCTATCTTAATTGTGTAGTCAGGTTTCCTGTACTTTATGTCCACGGTGCTTCCCGGTCTTTTCGAGAGTATGTAAAGCCCTATGAACCCGAGGACAAGGGGTATGAACAGGTCGTATATGATCATAAAGGCAACCCCCAGGTTTCCTCCCGAAACGAATATGGAGGCCAGGGGGCCCAGAACCAGCATCATAACCGGGAGAAGGATGCCGAATGCGTTGAGTGCCATAACGGGAAGCCCCAGCCCCCTCGCGAACCTCTCCATTGTGCTTTTCGTCCCTTCCAGAACAACCGTTACAGCTTTTTCCAGCGTTCTTTTTTTGTTCTCCCCTCTCTCCCGCGGGGAGCTTGCTATGAGGTAGAGCGCCTCTGAGAAGTAAGGTAGCTGCCCTTTTATGGCTGCAGAGTACCTGTAAAGGGCTTCACTCATGTCCGCGCTCTTTCTGGTTTCAACTTCCCACATGAGCCGCTTGAATGCCCTGCCAAGTGGGTCGGGCATGTTCTTCGCTGCGAACGCCACCGCGGACTCCAGGTTTGGCGTGACTTCGAGAGCTATGACGAGGTACAGCACTGAGAGTGGCGCCTGTCCCAGCATTTTCATCTTCAGAAGGGATGCCCTGTAAAGGGGGTAATAGTACACGCTCCCGAAAACCACGATGGGGAACATCAGGGCGAACATGTTTGTTATGGATGTTTTTCCAACGAGGGCTATGAACAGGGAGAAAGGGAGAAAAGCGAGTGCGGCCAGGACCGCAAGGGAAATCGCCTGCTTGTGATTCACGTACACTTCCGCGAACCTGACCTCCTCATCGTACGCCCTGTTTTCCACATCGAGCTTGAGGAGTTCGTACGCTTTTCTTGCCAGCTTTTCAAACATTCCGAGCTTGAGCTCCTGATCCCGCAGGAATCTCTCGTAGTGCATGCTGGCTTCCACATTATTGTTTGGGCAAGGCGCTATTTATCCATTGACATATTTCCAGGGCTTGAACAGGTCACTTCTGTAAAGAACCCGGACCTTTTCAGTTATCTGCGTGGGGCTTTTTATCCTGTAAATTTCTACCGTTCTGTTGCCCGTAATGGTGTACTTTTCATAAGACTTTCTGTACTTTGCCCTTACGCCGGGATTTTTCAGGTTTTCAGCGATTGCAAGAGCTGCATAGAGGTCAAAGAGTGGTAAACGAACTCGGGACGGTCTCCACTTATTCGGATCCCTTTCAGCCCCGCCTCTTCTTTCAGGGATTCGTACGCCCCCTTCACACCGGTATCTCTGTGCAGCTCCTCAAACCCCGTGTGCATCACGTAAACCTCTACGCTGTCCGTTCTTTCGAGCAGGGGCAGGACGGCTTCTTTTATTTTCTCGAGGTTCCCGTGCAGCTCCTCCACGGGCTCCCCGCTTCCCGTTTTTTTGGTCCTTGCGACCCCCCTCGCTGTGACGATTACCTGTATTTTTTCCTGCCTGACCCCTTCAACCGCTTCCCTGTACTCCTTAAGGGATTCGTCCGTCCATCCGCCGTCGCTCAGGAAAACGAATTTTTTTCCGTTCACGGAGAAAACGTATGAATTTGCGCTCCCCTCGGGATCGGTGTGTTTCAAAGAAATTGCTTTTGACTGGAAGTAGTCCGTGCACTCTTCCCGTTTAACGCTTCTGGACGGCGTTTTTCTGAGCGTGAATCTGTCCGTTTCAAGCCATTCCTTCACCTTCTCGGAGCCCAGAATTATCATTTCACCTTCGACCAGGTCTGCAATGCTTCTGATGGTCTGTGAAGGGAGATGGTCCACGTGGCTGTGTGATATTATGCATACCGTGTTTTTCGCACTTTCTATGAGGTCCCTGAATGCGTACGGTTCAGTTACATCGAGCAGGACTGCCGTGTCGCCCGACAGGACGGCAGCTCCGCTTATTGCGGGGAAGTTCTCGAACAGCCCGTAGGATCCTGCGGATCCCGGTAGCACGACCGTTCCTTTCTTTTCCATTCTTGCCAGCCCGTTGTACAGTCCCTGATACACCCATCCCCTTGCGCTTTTCTTTTTGGCTTTTTCCCATTTTTTTCGCGAGATCTCCGGCCCCGCGCTTTTCAGCCTCTTCACGATGGCGCTCTTGTCTGTGGGGTGATACTCTTCGCTTCCCGTGAGAAGATCATCGGAAAGATCACCTATCTGTTGAAGAAGCTCGTAGGATTTCCATCCCATAAGCGTTGTCGGGGCTGAAGTTTATAGCTGTTTTCTAAGCCAGCGCTCCCACCTGTTGTATATCTCGTCCGGGTCGGCTGATCCGAGCTCGTCCCTGACCTGCTCTTCGACTATGTGAAACACGTCGTTCGCAGCCACGACGAAATCCGCTTCCAGCAGGTCCATCTTTCCCGTTGCTTCGGCTATTTCGACCATCCTTTGCTTTATCCGCGCGCGAAGCTCTATGTTCTGCCACACTGCATCAAAATTGCCCACCCACTCGCGCACCCGTCCCGCTATGCTGTTTATTATCTCGCTCTCCCCGTCCATGAGGGTGCTGGTGGGAACGAGCGTATCTTTCCGGGCGTCATACTTCATGAGATCTATGAACCCCTTTTCCTTCAGGGGGTCTTCTTCCCAGTGCTTCCTAACCTCCGCTATCTGGACAACGCGCCTGTACTTGTGCAGCCCGTCCGGGCTCTTGATCGGGTTTGCGATTATTATTATGTCCGTTGCCTTGAAGCTCGTTTTCGGGACTTTCAGGTCGTTAACAACGCGGTCGTAAACCCCGTAGGGGCTGTCCGCGTGTATTGTCCCTGCCACCACGTTTGCCAGCGCTCCCACCCTCATTGCCTCGTAGAGGGCGAGAGCTTCCGTGCTTCTCACTTCCCCCACGATCAGTGCGCTGTCTCCAAGCCTGAGGGACGTGCGGATGCCCGCAGCTGCGTCCAGCTCGGTTTCTACGGGCACTATCGGGCTTCTGACCTTCAGGGGCTGGATGTTGTAACCCATTTTCCTGAAGTACCTGACGGGCAGTTCGAGCGTGTCCTCAACTGTGATTATCCTGTACCTGCGCATTATCTCGACCATGAGACTCTGCAGGAGAGAGGTTTTTCCCGCGCCTCGCGTTCCAGCTACCAGCATCGTCCTCGCACCATCCACGAGAAAGCTCAGCAGCCCTGCCGCCAGTGGGTTGAGCATCTTGTACTTTATGAAAAGGGGGAGCGTCCACGGCTTTGCCCTGTGTCTCCTTATGGCGAAGCTGATCCCTGCGGGGCTGAGCGGTCTCGTTATGGCTGCCACCCTTGCCCTGACGTTTCCAAATTCAAGTTCCGTGTCTAAAACGGGATTGCTTTCGTCCAGAGGGCGCCCGCTTGCCAGCCTCAGCCTCGCCGCCCAAGCCTGCGTTTCCTCCAGCGTGGGATATATGTTGCTCTCGCAGTCCTCGGCATCTGCGTGGTAGATGAACACGGGATTGGTCAGCGGGGCGTTTATCGTGATGTCCTGTATCCTGTCATCCCTCAGCAGGAGCTCAAGAATCCCGTAGCCCACCGTTTCCCGCGTTATTATATCCGCCAGCTTCTTTTTGTCCAGCTTTATCTTCCTCCTTTCCTCCTCAGCCTTTATCATGTCTATCGCTATGTTGTGGACATTCTGCCTTATCATCTCGGGATCGACCATTTCCTCGCTTTTCGGCTTGTAAGCCACCAGCGCGTCCTTTATGCTTTCCACGATCCAGTACTCGACCTCGCTGAGCTTGAACTCC
>CAYVIY010000017.1:0-3852 GCA_964451765.1 Candidatus Undinarchaeota archaeon | reverse complement strand
GCTTGGACTCCGGCGGGAGAATGTGATAAAACAGGCGGACGTTGTCCTGCCGGCGGATTATCGTCACCTCAGCTTCACCAACCCTGTAGCTGTCTATCTCCTCTCCCGGCGGGTACTGTGCCAGCAGTTTCGTGAACGTGAAGTTCGGTCTGACAGCACCGCGGAAGACCCGCCTGTATATTGTCCTGTCTCCGACCTTGTGCCCCTCTATGAAAGGTTTTACCAGCTGTATAAGCCTCGTTGATTCGAGGCTCGCCAGCAGGTTTCCCAGCAGCTTCACGTAGTGCTTTCTGCACCTAATGTACTCCCCGTAAACTTCCCTGTCCAGCTCGATCTCCTGCCACCTTTTTTCTCTTTTCAGCTCCACGTACGCCCCTATCGGGTCTCTCGCCACCATTCGGGCTATGCCCCTGACAAAATCTGGCCAGTCTGCTCCTATCGGGCACCCGTTCGGGCGGATCTGTTCCTGTGACAGCTGGAACTTTTCCAGAACGGTTGAGATCTCAACGAGCATTCCCGTCTGTTCCTCATCGTACTCCCTTATCCTGCGCTCGATCAGAACTATCCTGTCAACCTTTCTTGCTTTTTTTATCGCGAGAACTACCTGTTCCATGCAGGCTTCGCTTTCCTCGATTGCGGGGGGAAACGGAGCCCTCGTGAGGTCCATTTCAAGAACATTCTTTCCTCCGATTTTCTTTATTCTGAAATCCACATAAGCATACACCGGGCAGATATTTAAGTTTTGAAAGGTTTATAATTAGCCACTGGGTAATAGTAAGTGGGTATCTACGAGCAGGACTATCTGCTCAGCAGGAGTTCCCTTGAGGAGTCGCTTGCGAGTGACAGCCCTCGCGGGATCGTTGTGGGGAGCTCTTTCTTTTTTTCCGGGACACCTGAAAGCGTTCTTGATCTTGTAAACAGGTATCCCGAACTTGAAAGGGACAGGCCCAGTGACATCGACATCATCGTGCCCCTGAAGTACGGGGACTTTTACGGACGGTACTTGAAGTATATCGTCTGCCTTTCGAATTTCCATCTGCTGGAAATGGATTCCGATGTGAACGTGGAAATCGGCAGGCGGGTGTCTTTCCTTTTTGAAGGGAGAAAAGACAGGGGAATAGGGGAGCTGTTCGAGAAGTACCACATTGTTGAGGACCTTATGCAGTTTCTCCCGCAGGGGGGCGAGGTGCTGGACAGGTTTTTTGCCGCTTACGATGTTCACGAGGTTGAGTGGGTTTTGAGGGGGATGGATCTGGACTTTCTGGATGCGACCTCCACGGCCATAATGAAGCTCCCTTACATCAGGGACGGGAACCCCATCCTCCCTGCAAGGGAAAAAGACTGGAAAGACATTGACAGGATCCTGTTTGCCTCGCAGTACGGGGTTGGCTTTGACAGGGAGAGGTTTGTGGAAGGAGCGAGGAGGCTGGTGGGGGAGAATTACAGGGAAGTTCTGGAAGAAAATCTGGAGTATGTAACCCTTTTATAAGGGGTCAGCTTGGTCAGGCGTATGGTGGTCACTGTTTCACGGAGTTACAATCCTGCCGGGATGGATTACACGAGCGCTCTGGAGTTTCTGAGCGACGTTTCGGTCGAGCTTCCCGGGAGGAGCTTCTTTGAGTCCATTATGGACGATTCTCCCTACGGGACGTATCTTGAGCCTCTCAGGGAGTATATGTCCTGGCAGGAAACGGTCCGGAATGGGGCGTATGCAGACCCCTGTGCCGCGATTGAGGAAGGAAAGAAAATAGTTGAGAAAATGAAGGATTTTTCGGAAGGGATCAGGGACTCTGCAGGGAGCAACCCGTACGATTTCAGGAGCGTTGTTCTTTCGTTTGCTGAGGGAAAGAGCCGTTCGAAGGGATCTGGTTTTGACGGCGTCTGGAGGAGGTATGCGCGTATGGGGAAAGGATACAGGCTTTACGGTCACTTTGAGCAAGGATACCTGCCTTCCCGGGTTTATCGCATTGCTGAGAGGATCTTTAGGGAACTCTCACGCAAGAAGGAGGTCAAGTTCACGGACATCCGGGATGAAATTGGTGAAAGCGATTACATGACCCGGTTTGCAGTTTCTGCTCTTCAGGATCTCGGGATAGTTCGCAGGAAGTTCGGAGCCGGGAAGAACGGCAGGGGGAGAGCGCTTTACATTCAGCTCGATTCCAGCACCCCCGTGGTTCAGAAGTATGTTATTCACAGGATAGGTGAATGGTACAGGCAGATCTCTTCCCAGTTTCTGGCAGACCTTGCGAGGCAGATTGACAGGTACAAAAAATAATAAGATCAAGCCAGATAATCCTGCATGTTGCTTTTTATGGCTTCCATGACTGCGTTCACGGGGTGTTCATACTTTCTTGCATCCTTCTCTTTGAACTCCTTCGCGTTTATGCCAACGTACAGGGTTTCTCCAGAGATTTTGTAGTCGTCAAGAATTGTTTCAACGATTCCCTGAATTATTTTCTGTCTTCTCAGCACTTCAATTCCATCGATCTGGTCCGTGTGAGTCAGCAGGATGACCGGTGCCGGGGCGTTTTCTCCGTAGTGGTTCGAGTAGTACTCATTAAGCAGGTCTCTCGCCCTGCTGTACTCTCCACTGGCTACGTTCACGACGAGTATGGGGATGCTGTTTCTGTGGTACATCCTTGCGAAAACATCTTCAGACACGTACACATTTCCCTTCACTTCCCCTACAGCGTCCGAAGAGCTCATTCCCGGGTGCACTTTGAACAGGTAAGTGTCTTCCCCTGATTTCACCTGAACAACCCTCGTTCCGAACGTTTTCTCTCCAGCTGTTTTCTTTTCAGGGACCATCTCGTATACTTCATACTCCTGTTCCCTGAGAAGTCCGTTTTTTCCATCGAAGCCGAGCAACCCGTCCGCGAACGTGGTTTTTCCAGCTCCCGTTTCCCCTATCACATCCACGCCAATGTACATTCTGTTTGCCACTTGTAAGAGAGTATTATCGGTTTATAACTATGACCCTGATCTCTTCGAAAGGGAGCTTTTTTCGCGCGACCGTGACCCCCTCGATCTGCACTGGTGTCAGCGAGCTGAGGAGAAGCAGGATTCTCCCTGCAGGTTTCAGGTGGGCGCGAGCCTCCCGGACGAACCGCTCTATCACTTTCCCCTGCCCGCAGCACAGTTCAGGGTCCCCTTCACAGGGTAGGTAGGGCGGGTTGAACGTTATTAGGTCAAACTTTCCGCTAACATTTGAAAACAGGTCGGACAGGACAGCCTTTACGTTTCCACCGAGCTTCCCCGTCCGCTCCACAGCTTCCGGGTCGATGTCTGCAGCCACGACCTCCCTGAACCTCCCTGCCAGCTCGCGCGCGATTATTCCCGAGCCCGTCCCCATGTCCAGCGCCCTCTCCCCGCGGAGGTCCAGCTTCCTCACAGCCTCAACCATCAACAAGCTGTCTTCCCCTGGGGGGTACACAAGTAACTAAGACGTAGTACTATAAAAGTATGAAAAGATAAATTTTGTGAGAATCAAACTTGAGATCACTCCTGAAGAAACATTTTCATCGTACTCTGTTTCTCACTACAATATAGTGGGTTTTATATGGAACGTAATCCAAAATTCTGGATTTGGAATGATTCACCGAAGAGCGAAATACAGACCGTTTACTTTCTCTGAAGTTTTCCCTTTCGGAGATTATTATGAGGGAAAGAAAAAGAACATTATAATTTCTTCTCCGTACAGTGAGATTGTTGAAGCAATTTATGAAAGCTACAGGAGACCAAGAAAACAAAAGATAGGGAAATACTCTGTGACTGTATCGGCTGGAAAGCCCTTTGAGGTGCCCGTAAGAAATATATGGGTCTCAGGGTCCCCTATTGTTATAAGAAAAAAAG
>CAYVIY010000016.1:3184-8678 GCA_964451765.1 Candidatus Undinarchaeota archaeon | reverse complement strand
AAGCGTGCGTCTCTTCAGCAGGATGCAAACGTATCTCTGACCCTCGTACGCTTTTTTGGCTATCGATTTAACGGGTTCAAATCCGTTTTTTTCAAAAGCGTTCTTTACCCTGTTCAGGTTTTCCGGTTCAACCGTCAGAAAAATCACGCCATCCGTTTCCAGCGCGCGCTTTACTCCGCGGGCAACCCTTTCCACGTTCATGTAGTCTATGCTGGCGAAAAAGGTTATCAGGTCAAACTTTTCTTTCACCCTTTCCAGCTCTTCTCCTCTGATCCTCAAAACTCTGAACCCCTTTTCTTCCGCCTGTCTGGCCATCTTTTCCACGGGTTCAACTCCCATCACTTCCCTGCATATCCCCCGGAGAGCTTGCAGGCTTTTCCCCGTTCCGCAGCCGACATCCAGGCAGCGGTTCCGCTTCCCGATGAGCGGAATGAACGGTTTTATCAGCTTTCTGGGGTCGTATCCGTAGTTTTCGACTTCCTTTTCGTACCGGGATGCCCACTTTCTGAAGTAGTCCAGCCAGTTCACAGTATCACCAGAGCGAGAGCGGCGGATACTGCAAGGCTCCACACCACGGACAGAGCTGCCCACTTCTTTCCGAGTTCAGACTTTATCGCCGCCACTGTTGGCAGACAGGGCGTGTAAAACGCGTAGAACATGACGAAAGCAACAGCCTGCTTGAAGCTGAACACTTCCAGCAGGTTGAGAGTGCCGAACATTGAGTAGAAACTGCCCAGGGTCAGCTCCTTTGCGAAGAATCCCAGCAGGAGGTTGAATGCAACTTTCTGCGGTACTGTCGTGAACACGTTCATCGATCCCGCCAGCTCGCCGAGAACCGCGCCAGCGGACACCCAGAGGGCTATCCTGGCGATGAACGTGTACGTCCTGAGCAGTGAAAGATGGATAACTGTTCTGGCAGATGGCACCCTGAACGGGGGAAGCTCAACGAAGAGGGGTTCTTTGGTTGAAAAACCCGAAAAGATCCAGCTTGTCAGGATCACCAGAGCTCCCATGAGCAGTATCATGGCCAGAGCGAGCAGGACTGCAACTGCTGGCGGGAAGTGGGAAAGGAACAGCACCAGAACTGAGAGCCTCGTTGAGCAGAGCACGAACGGGACTGCCATCGCGATCCCGTGCCTGTACTTCCTGTCCTTTATTATCCTGGTTGCAGGGATCCCTATCACGTTGCATCCGAAGCTTATCAGCAGGGGGAAGAACCCGACCCCCGGGAACGGGGTGTACCCGTCTATGGCTGCCGCGACCCTTGCAAGCAACCCGCTGTCTTCCAGCAGGGTGAACACAACGTAAAACGTGAATATCATTGGAAGGAAGACCAGAACTGCGGACAGGGCGGTTCCCAGCATTCCAAGCGTTTGCAGGAACGCCAGTTTCTGGATAACCTTTTCCGTGAACGATGCAACGTAAAACGTTGGTGCGAGGATCGTTATTATGGTCGCTGCTACCAGCAAAAGGTCAAACACGGGATTGAACAGGAACCTGTCGAGCCACTCCTTTCTGACTGGCTTCCCCCGCACGCACCTGTCCAGAATCCCGTCAATGAACTCGTATCTCTTTTCAGGGGTCATCTTCTTGAGGTTTGCCGTCCTTGCTTCCTTTATGATGGCGTCCAGCACGTCCCGGATGCCCGTTCCGGACTTCGCCACAGTTCCAACCACAGGAATTCCCAGCTCCTTGCTGAGAAGGTCAAAATCTATGTCAATCCCCATCTTTCTGGCTTCGTCTATCATATTGATTACGAGGACCGCTTTGAACCCCTTTTCAAGGATCTGCACGAGGGGGTAAAGGCTTTCGTGAAGGGTGCTGGCGTCCGCAACCACCACGACCACGTCTGGTTTCGTTTCCAGATACTCCCCCACAACCTTTTCCGCTTCATTTTCCCCTTCTATGGAGTAAGTGCCCGGGAGATCCACAACCCTTATCCGCACCCCCTTGTGATCAATGTCGGCCCAGCTTATGCTGACAGTCTTTCCCGGCCAGTTTCCCGTTTTCTGATTGAGTCCTGTCAGGTGGTTGAACAGGGTGCTTTTACCCACATTTGGATTGCCTACAAACGCCGCTCTAATCAACTTCCACTCCCCCTGCAATTCTCCGGTCGATCGCAAACTTTTCTCCCTTTATAACAACAATCAGTCTCCGAGATCTGTTTATCTGGACCTCCACTGTTCTGCCCGGTACAAATCCAAGCTCAACGAGCCTCCTGCACGTCACGTTTTTTATGCTGTACGTTCCCTTCCGGGCATCGCTGAGCTTCACACTTCCTGAAATTTTCAGAGTTTATATAATATTAGTGGCTCAGTATTTCACAGACGGTATGTACATGTCGAACCAGTTGTTAAGTATGCTGGCGGCAAGTGATGCTTCCTTTGTGTATCCTTCTTCGGTGGCCTGCTTGAGTGCTCTGTTGACGGCACTGACAAAGTTTTTCGATGAGAGAGCCGCGATGACAAGGATCGCCCCCGCTGCGACTGATCCTTCAGGATCTTGAATGGCAGTATGGTTGCTGGGGTCAAGAGAAGCAATGTACCCCTTCAGCCCCCCTCCCTCTTTGAGGTATCTTTTCATCACGTTAATGACGAGATTTGCAGCTTTGTTTTTGCCTATCGCACTGAGGTACGCACTGTAGTTGGCCAGATCAACGAGGTATTTTCCCCGGATAAATGCATCTTCCTCGCTGTCTGGATAGTCTGCAAGCACGCGAGCTGTTGTCATCTCCACTACGTTTTCATTTTCCGCTATGTCGAGGAACCCCTGATCCTGCATGTCTTTCCTTGTGTCAAGAAGGTCTATGAAGTCTCCCCTGACCATTTCCTTTCCGATTTCAACCATTCTCTCGTGGAAGGAAGTTTCCGGTTCGCGGTAGATTTCTTCAAGCAATATTTTGTACGTGTCCACAAGAAAACTGTGCGGGGAAATTTATAAATTTTTATTCCGTAATGACAACTTCTTCCCGACAGGGAAAAACCAACTTTTAAAAACCTCCTGAAAAAGCTATGATAGGTGATTTGGAATGCAGATAATTGCGCCGGAAGGTATGGGATACGATCGCGTGGTTACGGTTTTCAGCCCTGACGGGAGACTCTTTCAGGTTCAGTACGCGATGGAGGCTGTGAAGAGGGGTGCAACCGTTGTGGGCATCCGGGCGAAGGACGGGGTCGTGATAGTTGCGGACAAGAAAGTCCTGCACAGTTTGATAATGCCCCGCAGCATTGAGAAGGTTTATGAAATTGATGATCACATAGCTGCAGCCACGATCGGTCTGGTTGCCGATGGGCGGAAACTGATCGATCAGGCCAGGATCGAAGCACAGAGGCACAAGCTGGTTTACGAGGAGAGAATCACGGTGAAGCAGCTGGTTTACGAGATGAGCAGTTATATGCAGATTTTCACGCAGTACGGTGGGCTCCGCCCGTTCGGGGTGACCCTGCTCCTTGGTGGCTACGATACGGAGCCCCGCGTTTACGAGATCGATCCAAGTGGAACTCCCACTGAGTGGAAAGCCACGGCCGTGGGAGAGGGGCGAAGGGAAGCAATGAAAGTGCTTGAAGCCAAGTATGAAGAAGACATGTCTGTCGATGATGCTCTCAAACTCGGTATTGAGGCTCTCAAGACTTTCCTCAAAGACAAGTTCGAAGCGGAAAGAATTGAAGTTGCCACGGTTACCGAGAAAGGATTCAAAAAGCTGGCTCCCGGGGAAGTGAGGGAGATAATAAATGGTGAGAATTGAAGACGCAATAGTGGTGAGATTTGAAAAAGCAGGTTTGCGGTTTGAGGTCCTTGCCGATCCGGATGCCGTTATGAGTCTCAGAGAAGGCAAGGAAGTGGATGTTCCCTCCTCGCTGGCGGTTATGGAAATTTTCAGAGATGCTCGCAAAGCGGAAAAAGCCAGCGAGTCAGATCTGGAGAAAGTTTTCGGGACGGACGATCCCCTGAAGGTTGCTGTCAGAATCATGAAGGAAGGGGAGTTCCACCCGACCGCCGAGCAGCGAAGGGAGATGCTGGATCGCGTGCGAAAGCAGATAATTGACATCATCGTTCGCAATTCGGTTGATCCCCGCACGGGGATCCCGCACACGCGGGAGCGGATCGAGCGGGCTATGGCAGAAGCGAGGGTGCAGATAAAGCTCGCCCCTCCAGCTTCGCAGATAAACGATGTTGTCAAGGCTTTGCGCCCCATACTGCCCTTGAAGTTCGGGACTGCCAAACTGGTGGTCACGATCCCTAACAGGTACGCTCCTGCCATATACGGCAGAATAAAGAGCATTGCGAAGATCCTACGGGAGGAGTGGCTTCCCACGGGACTGATGTTGCGGGTTGAAGTGCCTGCAGGATATAAAATAGACTTTATCGAGTTCCTCGGAAACTCGACAAGAGGAGAAGCAAGTGTTAAAGAGGAAGGTGAAGAAAATGCCTGAATTAGCAGGAAACAGACAGATTGTTACGCCGGGAGAGGTCCTTGCAGAAGGTATGGACTATCTGCCCGGTGAAGGGAGTTATAGAAAAGGAGAAAGGATTTACGCCAGCGTTCTGGGTCTGGCGGAATTTAGAGGAAGACTTGTGAAGGTTATCCCGCTGAGCGGGAGGTACATACCCAAGAAGGACGACCCTGTGATTGCCATAGTCAGGGAAGTCAGGTACAATAACTGGGAAATGGACATAAACTCCCCGTACTCCGGCATAATGCTGCTGGGAGATGGAGTTGACAAGTTCATCGACCTGAACAAGGAAGCTCTTACGAAATTCTACAACGTGGGTGACACCGTGATCTGCAAGATAAAGAACGTGGATGACAATATGAACGTTTATCTGACAATGAAAGGTCCCGGTTTGCGGAAGCTGACTGAGGGAAGAATAATTGAGGTTTTCCCCACGAAGATACCGCGGATAATCGGAAAGAATGCCAGCATGATAAAGATGATCAAAGATTACACTGAAAGCAGGATATTTGTTGGCCAGAATGGAAGAATATGGATTCACGGAGGGAATGAAGATCTTGCGATAAAAGTCATAAAGAAAATTGAAAGCGAAGCCCACACTTCCGGTCTCACGGACCGGATAAAGGAGCTTCTCGAGAAGGAGGCTGGTAAGAATGAGTGAAAAACCTGAATATTTGATAAAAAACGGGAAGAGACTTGACGGTAGAAAGCCCGATGAGATGCGCGAAATCAAAATGAAAACGGGTGTCGTGAGCAATGCTGACGGATCCGCCATGGTTCAGTTCGGAAAGACAAAAGTGATCGCGGCAGTTTACGGTCCGCGAGAGCTTCACCCGAAGCATCTGCTTCTTCCGGACAAGGCACTGCTTCGCGCGAGATACGACATGTTTTCTTTCTCCGTTGAGGACAGGAAGAGGCCGGGTCCGGGAAGGAGAGAAGTTGAGATCAGTAAAGTGCTTACAGAGGCACTTCGCAGCGTGGTTTTCCTTGAGAAGTTCCCGCGCACTGCAATAGATGTATTCGTGGAGGTCGTGCAGGCT
>CAYVIY010000016.1:0-3174 GCA_964451765.1 Candidatus Undinarchaeota archaeon | reverse complement strand
ATGCGGGATCTCGTAACCAGTATAAGCTTCGGCAAGGTGTACGACGAGAAAGGAAAAGGTCACATGGTGGTTGATCTGTTCAAGCCGGAGGACAACTGGGGTATGGCGGACATCGCTTATGCTGTGACGCCAAACTTCGGGGAGATACTCCTCCTGCAGATGGATGGAAATGTGACCAAGAAGGAATTCCTTGAGGGAAAGAAAATGGCGGACGAAGCCATACAGAAAGTGTACAAGATGCAGGTTGACGTTCTCAAGGAGAGGTATATGGAGGGATCGGAATGATAAGTAAACTTACCAAAAAGAGTCTGGAGGAATTTCTTCAGACAGGGGAAAGGCTTGACGGTAGGAAGGTGGACGAGTTCCGCAATGTGAAGATCGAGTATGGCGTTTCAGAGAAAGCGGAGGGGTCTGCTCTCGTCACGCTGGGTGAAACGCAGGTTGCTGCGGGCATAAAGCTCGACGTTGGCGAGCCGTTTCCAGACACCCCGAATCAGGGGGTACTCATGACAAATGCTGAGCTCACTCCAATGAGCAGCGAGTTCTTTGAACCCGGCCCGCCGGACGAGAATTCGATAGAGGTGGCAAGGGTTATAGACAGGTGCATCCGCGAGGCAGAGATAGTTGATCTTGAAAAGCTTGCCATCGAGCCGGGTGAAAAGGTCTGGATGGTGTTCGCAGACATCTACACGATAAATGCTGCGGGGAACCTGTTTGATGCCGGTGCCCTTGCGGTTATGGCCGCCCTTATGAACGCGAAGCTTCCACGATTCGAGGACGGAGTGGTCATCAGGGAGGAGCTGAAGGATCCGCTCCCGCTGACGGGGAAGGTCATTTCAACTACGTTCGCGAAGATAGGGAACGTGGTGGTTACAGACCCGTCCGATGTTGAGGAGAAGCTGATGGATGCGCGCATGACCCTCGGTATCCGCGATGGCAACATCGTTGCGGTTCAAAAGGGGGGCGAAGGCGGGTTTGTCAGCGACGAGATCGAAGACATGATAGATAGAGCTATAAAGCACAGCAAACAATTAGTCAAGCAATTGAGGTGATGGCATGCTTGACGCCCGTACAGTATTCATAAAGAATGGATGTCACATAGGTACTCAGAGGAAGGTCGCTCCCATGCGGAAGTTCATATACAGGATCCGCCCTGATGGTCTTGCCATAATAAACGCTCAGCTGGCTATCGAGCGGATAAAGGTTGCCGCCCGTTTCCTTGCCCGCTATGATCCAAAGGACATACTCGTGGTTGCGAGCAGGGAGCAGGCTCAGTATCCTGCAAGGAAGTTTGCTGAGCTGATAGGGGCGAACCACGTCGTTGGCAGGTTCATGCCCGGGACGCTGACCAACCCTGACAAGGCTTACTTCATTGAGCCAAAGGTTCTGATAGTTGCAGATCCCTACGGGGACAGGCAGGCTATCGCGGAAGCGGCGAAGCAGGGTCTGCCGGTGGTTTCACTGGCATCTACGAACAACATCTACCCGCACGTGGATCTCATTGTCCCGTGCAACAATAAGGGGCGTCGTGCACTCGCCGCAGTTTACTGGCTCCTCACCAACTTCGTCCTGAAGGAAAGGAAGGAGCTGACAGCGGATAGCATACCTGAAAAGGTGGAGGACTTCGTTTCTCCAAAGCAGCAGGAAGAGTAATAAAACTCTTCTTTTTTATTTTGTATGATCAGACCACCACAGGCAATTGGTTTTTATCCTCCGGATAAGTCCGATCTGACCGACCTGCTTTCTTCTCTGTTCAGCCGTGCCCGGTCCGAAGGAGATTTCAAGTGGGGTGTTGCTCCGCACGCCGGTTACATTTATTCGGGTCTGGCTGCCGCTTCTCTTTACAGCAGCCTGAAGAAAAGCAGAAAGATAATTATCCTGGGGGTGGACCACTACGGGATTGCCCGCGACATTGCCCTGCACCCGTATGAAGCCTGGCAGACTCCCCTTGGGGAAGTTTCTGTTAGCGACGATCTGCGGGAGGCTGTCATGCGCATCGGTCCGCAGGTCGTGGATTCCCCCCGTGAACACAGCATAGAAGTCCAGCTACCGTTTCTTCAGCACATCTGGGGGGAGTTCGAGTTTCTGCCCGTGACCGTTCCTCCCGTTCCTCTCAGCAGGCTTGAGGAGCTGGGCAGAGCCCTCGCGGATCTGGGAGTGCCCGTGGTGGCGAGCAGCGATTTCAGCCACTACGTCCCCCAGAAGGTTGCGGAGAAGCTTGATTCAATCGCGATCGACCGCATCCTGTCCCGTGACCCGCAGGGGCTGGTTCGCGCGGTGTACGACTACCACCTGACGATGTGCGGGTACAACGGTGTTGCCGCACTGCTCTACGCCCTTCCGGAGAACGCGCGGGGCAAACTGATTGCTTACTACACTTCAGGAGACGTGACGGGGGACACTTCACAGGTGGTCGGTTACGCTGCAATAGGGTTTTAAATGCCCTGCAGTTCGGGGCGCGTGGAGGTGCTGGTTCAGCTTGTTGAGCAGTTTGGAATGCCTGCAGTTTTTGTTCTGATGATGCTGGAGTCCGCGCTGGTTCCCATCCCCAGCGAACTCGTCATGCCCCTTGCAGGGTTTATGGTCTCCCTTGGGCACTTTTCCATACTGTCAGTCACTCTCGTGGCAAGCTTTGCGAACCTCGTGGGATCGGTGCTGGCGTACTACACGGGTGCGAAAGCACGTCCTTTTCTGCCCGAGTTTGCTATCAGGCACGCCGAGGTTGCAGACAGGTTTTTTGAAAGGTATGGTGTGAAAGCCGTTCTGTTTGGCAGGATGCTACCTGCGGTAAGAACGTTCATTTCGCTCCCCGCCGGGCTTGCGAGGGTTCCCGTGTTCGAGTTTGTTCTCTTTACATTTATCGGATCCCTCCCCTGGAACGCTTTTCTGGCTTACGTGGGGTTCCTGCTGGGAAAGAACTGGGAACTCGTGCACCGCTATGGCATCTACTTCTCTCCGCTCATTCTTGCCGGATTTGTCTGGTTTGCTATAAAAAGTAATAAAAAGCGTGAGTGACTCTGTAATTCTGCGGGGGTGCCGGAGTCTGGTCAAACGGGCTGGACTGAGGCTCCAGTGGCTAGTGCATGCGTGGGTTCAAATCCCACCCCCCGCACTTTCTAATATGCTGGGGATCGGAGATCCCCACGTATACAGCGTGAACCGATGTTCGGTTCT
>CAYVIY010000015.1:0-8769 GCA_964451765.1 Candidatus Undinarchaeota archaeon | reverse complement strand
GTTATAGACCGTCCGATCCAGACGTGTCTCGTCCTGAAAAGCGAGATAGAACAGAAACCGTGGAGCCTCGTGGTTCTGGAAGAAGGGGCGCGGGCAACGGTTTACACAGGCTGCTCAGCGGCTGCCATGCTGGGAGAAGCCTGGCACATAGGAGCAACGGAGTTTTTCGTGGGAAAAAACGCGAGCCTCAACTACGTCATGCTTCACGTCTGGCCACAGTCGGTTGAAGTCCGTCCGAGAAGTGCAGCCACCGTTGGAGAAGGAGGAACTTTCAACTCTGTGTACGTCGTCCTGAGACCGGGCGCCGTGGTGCAGAGCAACCCCACCGTGTTCGCAGAAAAAAACGCAAAGGTGGAACTCCTGAGCATAATGAAAGGTGAGAAAAACAGCATTCTCGACATAGGGGGTGAAATCCACCTGAAAGGGGAAGGAGGAAGCGGGCTTGTAAAGAGCAGGAGCGTTGCGTATGGCAGCGCCAGCATAACCGCCAGGTCAAAGCTCGTAGGGTACGCGAGAAGCAGGGGACACGTGGACTGCAGGGGAATAATGATGAGTGAAAAAGCAAAGATAACTGCAATTCCCGTCATAGAGAGCAGGGACAGCGAAGCCATGCTGACTCACGAAGCGAGCATAGGGAAAATCGAGGAAGAGCAGCTTTTCTACCTCGAAACGAGGGGGTTCACGGAAGAGAAGGCAACCGAGCTTATTGTGAAAGGATTCCTGAACCCGGACATTCCCTGGCTCAGCAACCAGATCAAGCGGGAAATCGAAACACTGATCAGCTACGCTGCAAGAGGCGCCTGATCTCACACGCCTTGCAGATTTTCCTGCTGGATGGTTCCCCGCAGACCTCACACTTCCTGAGTCTTCCGTGAAACCCGCTCGCGTTCCTTTTCAAAACGGGGAGTATGCGATTCAGATAGACGTTCAGCATTCTTTTCTTTGATCCGGGATTCCGGCTTTCCATTTCGAGCAGAAGCCTGCGGATCCTGTACCTCACGCTTTCCTTGAGGTAAGGACACTCCTCTCCCGGAAGATCTGGAAAATTCAGCAGGGCATACACCGTGTTGGCGCGCTCAGGGATGCGTATCATCGGCTTGAACCTCTGGACAAACATATCACTCTCGATCACCCCGACAAGTTCCCCTTTCCTGCTCATCTGCCCGAGATTTCCCGTAAACAGGTTCATCAAAAAAGTCTGGACTTCATCGTCAAGATTGTGAGCAAACAGAATCTTTGTGGCACCCAGCTCGCGGGCGTACCTGTTCAGCAGGTACCTGCGAAAAGTCCCGCATATCGTGCAAGCCTGCATATTCAAGCCTCTATCATCCCTCACCCGAATGAACTCGTCAAGAGTTTTTCCAAACTCTTTCTTGAACCCGTAAACGTGTAGCTCAATCCCCCGCTCCCTGCAGAACCGCTCAAGAAAAGCCCGGGTTCTGTCCCTGTATCCTTTTATTCCTTCATCTACCAGAATTGCGAAAAACCGGGCTCCGCCCCACCTGTGAACTATGTTCAAAAGTGTGACGGAATCCTTCCCCCCACTAACAGCGATGGCAAGCACGTCATTTTTTTTCACGAACTTCTCAAGCTCATTCACAACCGCCCCTTCGAGCCACTCCTCAAAATGTCTCCTGCAGAGAGGCTTACCATCTATCACGATAACAGCCCGCTCCCCGCATTCACACAGGACCACTACCCTCCACTCCAGACCCGAACGAACTCCAGCCTGTCCCCCTCTTTCACAGCATCAAGCTCCGTGACAACTTCTCCATTCAAAACAGGAACGTATTCGTCCAGAAGAAGCCCCAGCTTCTCCATCACGTCCTTCACAGTCGCGCCCTCGCCAACATTCACGCTCTTCACTTTCCCTTCAAGCTTTACCGTGACCACGCCAGCCCGAAACCTCTCTTTTTAAATCAGTTACTCATAGCGGAGAGCCTCAACGGGCTGAAGGCGGGACGCCCATCTGGCAGGGAAAAACCCGGCTACCATCCCCACCCCGAATGACAGCGCCCCCGATATGAGAAACAGCTCGGGAGTAACCATCGGGCGGAGGGACTTCAAGCCTGCAAGCTTCGCAAAGTGACTGAAAAAGCTGGCAATCCCGTAGCCAAGCAGAATTCCCACGAACCCACCGAAAAGCCCGAGCAATCCTGCCTCGAGCAGGAACATGTAAAGAATCTGCCTGTCCCTTGCTCCAATTGCTTTCATTATCCCGATCTCCCTGACCCTTTCCAGAACAGCAACGTACATGGTGTTCGCCACACCTATCGCGCCAACTATTATGCTGACGGAAGCCACGGCAACAAAAATCACGTTGATTATGCTCAGAATCTGAGATGTTTTTTCACGCATATTTTCGGGAGTGAGAACATCAAAGTCTTCCGCTCCTCTCATCCTTTTCAAAACCCTTTTGACAGGCTCCACATTCATCACTTTCATCTTTGCGATCACAAGCTGGTACTGCCCTTCTCCCCCGTTCATCTCCCAGAAGTCATCCTGATTGATGTAGATGTTCCGGTCATCCTGCGCACTACCTATCTCGGCAAGCACGCCAATAACGCGAAACTTCCTGCCAGCGATCTCAATCTGGTTCCCCACATCCACCTTGTACTTGTCCTTGATATCATAACTGATCACAGCCTTTCCCCTTTCGCCCTTCTGAAAGTACCTCCCTTTCTCAATATGAAAAGATCTGATCTCTTCAAAAACGCGCTCAGCCTTCGAAGTGTCTATCCCGACAGAAGGCAGGTAGTACGTCTCCCCCTTTATCACGGTTGGAAATGAAGACATTGCGAGACCTGTGGCTTCATCAACCACGCTCAACCTTTCCACGGCATCGACTTCATCTTTCGTGAAAGTCTTTCCAACGATCCCGCCCGGAACGAGTTTTGGGGTGATTGTAACGACGTCTGCACCCATCGCACTGATCTGTTCCTCAATCGCGTTCATCATCCCCTTGTTCAAACTGACAAGGCTGAAAACAAGGGCTACGCCGATGCATATCCCCAGCGTTGTCAGAAAGGTCCTCGTTCTTCTATGAATGAGAAACTTTACGACCAGCTTTGCGAGTGTAAGCATAGTATACCACCGCTGCAGTCACAAGCAACCAGATCCAGGGAAATCCGCCCTCCCTCGGGGCGGTGAACTCGTAAGTCCTGTTTAAAACAACCCGCTCACCTGCCTTGTTGAAAGCAATCTGGTAGCGAACAAGAACGGGGTTTCCCCGGGGGGTGAAGCTGAGATCCGCTGAATCAAAATCCCCCGGGTCGAGATCGCCGAGAAATGTCCCTTCCTCGTCGATTATGTAATTTCCGGGCAGGAGCTTGACAGAAACGGACTTCATCGTGTCACTTCCGATATTCGCAACCGTGACCTCGATCGATGCCTTTCCTTTTTCATAGCCCGGACTGATCATAACGTCAAATCCACCAGGACCGTATATCTCCAGAGGAAGAGTTCGGGAGTAACTGCCAACCTGCACGATGAGGGGGTAAATCCCGGGATCGCACTTTCCCCTGATCTTGAATGTGACGTTTGCATCCGAAAGCTCCGGGAAAAACCGCTCAGTGTCCCCTTCAATGCACTCGGAACTGACAGACACCTTGGTGCTGTAAAGCACTTCGGGAGAGTGAACGTGCAGTTTCAGATCCGCGTACCCTTCAGATGGAATGCGAAGAGAACCGGATATTTCCAGCGGGGGCTCCTCAACGCGCAGCCCGAGGGTGTAGTTCTGAACCAGAGTGGTGTTGCCGTGGTCGTACCTGACAGAAACGGGGATGGCGTAGTATCCCGGCTGTGAAAAGTGGAACGTAATGTCAAACGAAGCGGGCAGGGAAGGTGAGTGGAGTATGTTTGAACCCACCAGGTTCCCGGGGAAGTACACCCACGCATTCGTCCCGTCCCCGCGAACGAAAAGCCTGACACTGTCGTAACCCGTGTAAATCACCTGCTTGCTCAACAGAAGCTCAAGAGGGAGGCGCTTCTCAAAAACAACGGGAACCCACCACTCGTCGCTTCCTTCCTTTATTTTAAGGTTGTACATTCCCGGGGAGTCCGCCTTAACGAATATGACAAGCTGCCTGCAGTCCGGGGAGCTCGAACTTCCTGAAAAATCCATGCGAATTTCCGTGGGGGAAGCTGAAAACCCGTAAGGAGTCAGCTTGAATGTTACATACTCGTTGCTGACTGAACAGAAAGTCAGATACAGATATCCCTGAGTTTCAAGGGAGCTGGGTTGAGTTGCCGTCAGATCTGCGTTGAGGTAAGCCGCAAACGAGCTCACGAGCAGAAAAACTACCAGCAACAGCTTTTTCATAAACTCACTGAACAGGCAGGATTTAAAATCATTGCTGTCATTAAAGTGTATGAAAGGAAAGCTGATTGAAAAATTTACAGGCGAAGTGCGATCACTGCTTGAAGGAAATTCACGGGCAGTTGAGATCTTTGAAAGAATTATGTCAGACGAGGAACTCCTCTCGCTGATAGATCACGCAAACACGGTTGCCATACTCCGGTGGGGATACAATGACCACGGGGTCGTTCACGCCCTGATAACCACGAGAAATGCCGTAAAGATGGCAAAAATTCTGCACGATAGGGGCATGAAACTCAACTGTGAAAGTGAAATAGAAGCCAGCTTCGATGACGGGCTGGCAGCGATAGTGATGTCTGCAATGATGCACGATGTCGGAAATATGGTGACGCGAACGGATCACGAAATGCTGAGTGCCATAACAGTCAGGGACCGGGTTGAAAAGATCCTGCGAGATATGAAAATGGACATCAGGCTCATGTCGTACGTGCTTGAAGGGATCGTCTGTCACATGGGCAGGTTGAAAGCGACCAGCCTCGAGGCAAAGCTGATAAGCATCGCAGATGGGCTGGATATGGAAGAGGGAAGGGCAAGGATCCCGTACAAGCTAAGTGGCCCGGACATTCACAAGTTTTCAGCACTGGCCATAAAAAGGGTGGAAATATCACACGGAGCGAAAAAACCGATAAAAATCACCGTTGAAATGAGCGAGAGCGCTGGGACGTTCCAGGTTGAGGAGGTTCTTATGAAAAAGTTCAGAGCTGCCGAATTCGGAAAGATGGCGGAGCTGTACGCAAAGGTGAACGGGGAAGTCATAAGGTACTCTTGATTTTCCCGTCCCGGATTCGGACAATTCTGTCCGCAAATCTCTCATGCTCCGGGTTGTGCGTCACCACCACAACGCCCTTGCCACCATCCGCCAGCTCGCGCAGGATGTTCATCACAACTTCGCCCGTTTTTGAATCGAGGTTCCCCGTTGGCTCGTCCGCGAGAATCACGTCAGGATCATTCATAAGAGCCCTTGCAATCGCCACTCTCTGCTTTTCACCACCGGAAAGCTGAGCCGGAAAGTGATTCAACCTCTTTGCAATGCCAAGCTTTTCAGCGATTTCTTCCGCTCTGCGGGAATCTCCCACCCCTGCGAAAATGCTCGGTAGAAGCATGTTCTCAAGTGCAGTCAGGTGAGGGATCAGCCCGAAATCCTGAAATATGAACCCGAAAAACTTTGATCGGAGGTCTGCGCGGGCATTCTCATCCACAGGGACCCTCTTTCCGCGAACCAGCACGGAACCTTTCGTGGGAACATCGAGCAAGCCAATAATGTGCAGGAGAGTGCTTTTCCCGGAACCACTGGGACCCATTATCACCAGAAGTTCTCCCCTGTTTATTTCAAGGGACACACCCTGCAATGCCCGGACACTGTTTCCGTAAACTTTCCAGACATCTCTCAGCTCTATGACAGGCACACCATACCGGGAACTGGTCAATTAAAAAGATAGCAGGCCCAAAAATGTTCCCCACACAACAAACCACAGCACACCAAAAAACGCGCCAGCAAAAACGATCCTGAAAAATGACCCCACGGGGGCACGATCGTAAAGGGAAGGGGTTAAATCCAGTCCCATCAATAAAAAATGGCTGGCTCAGGTTAAATACTTACCCTTTCACCACCCCCAGCGGAATGTTTCGCGTTACAGCGGAAGAAATGCCTGTTTCGTGAACGACTTTCACCACCTCATCTATGTCCTTGTAAGCAACGGGAGCTTCTTCGGCGAGAACGGGCATGCTCGCTGCGCGGACCTTTATTCCCCGCGACTCCAGCTCACGCTTGACATCCCTTCCCCAGACCTTCTTTCTGGCAGCAGACCTGCTCAAAACCCTGCCCGCACCGTGACAGGTACTTTCAAACGTGTCGGGATTCCCCAGACCGACAAGAACGTAGCTTGCAGTCCCCATACTGCCGGGTATCAGAACGGGCTGACCCACGGACCTGAACTCCTGGGGGAGGTCATCACGACCGGGACCGAAAGCGCGAGTCGCCCCCTTCCTGTGAACGAACACCCTCTCCCCGCGATGGGTTTCAAACTTCCCTATATTGTGCGCAACATCGTAGAGCAGCTCCATTTTTTCGCCAAAGATCTCTTCAAAAGCTTTCCTGACCTGAAATGTTATCAGCTGACGGTTTGTGAATGCAAAGTTCACGGCGCACTTCATAGCCTCCAGATACCTCATCGCTTCATCACTTTCAAGGGGAGCAGCCGCCAGCTCCCGATCGGGCAGATCTACGCCGAATTTGTGCGATGCCTGAAGCATCACCTTTATGTAATCGCTTGCAACCTGATGACCGAATCCTCTCGAGCCGGTGTGAATCATAACAACGACCTGATCCTCGAACAGCCCGAACTTTTTCGCAACATCGCTGTCAAATACTTTCTCCACTTTCTGTATCTCCAGAAAGTGGTTTCCCGCACCCAGAGTTCCGAGCTGCCTCATCCCCCTTGAGATCGCCTTTTCGCTGACGTAATCCGTCGTGGTGCGCATGCTCCCCCCTTCCTCTATGTGGAGCGCATCGTCACGCGTGGCGTACCCTTCTTTCACAGCCCATTCAACGCCCTTCGCGAGCACCTCGAGAAAGTCTCCCCTGCCAAGCTGAAAATCGCTCCGGGAACCCACCCCACTCGGAACATACTTGAAAATGCGCGAAACAAGCTCGTCCATACGCGGGGCAACATCTTCAAACTTCAGACCTGTCTTCAGCAACCTCACCCCACAGTTTATGTCATACCCTATTCCTCCCGGGCTCACAAGTCCACCCTCAACCGGAAAAGCCGCCACGCCCCCTATGGGGAATCCATACCCCTCGTGACCGTCGGGCATGACAAGAACTTTCTCATAAACACCGGGCAGGCTTGCAACATTCACTGCCTGCTGCAGGGTACGATCACCCTTCATTTTCTCCAGAAGTTTTTCACTCGCATAAACAAAAACGGGAACATTCATTTTCCCATCCCGGGGTACCTCCCACAGGACCGGGGACATTCTTTTCAGCTTTATCATATAAATAAAACCTCGGGGTGCTTAAAAAGAATTGTAAAGCGTTTCGAGCTTCTTTACCCACTCCTCAAGCCCCTCAGGAGAAGCGGGGTACTTTCTGTAATGGTCCTGAACTCTTTTTGCGGTTAAAGCAATCTTGCCCATCTCAGGATTGAGCAGGACGCTGAATAGGTTCTTTCCCTCGACCATCTTCAGGACTTCCTTTATTTTTTCCTCACCAACTCTCCACAGCCAGAACTTGAGCATATCGTTTCTTGCCTGAACAGCCCCACCTGCTCGCAGGTATGCATTCAATCCCCACAAAGCTTGATAGCTGAATCCATCCTCAGCAGCGCCCTCAAGTGCCCTCGCAGCAAGGTATGCCGCCTCCATACTTGAGCCCATTCCACCTCCAGTAAGGGGATCAACCGTTGGAGCTGCATCGCCGAGAACAAGCACTCCAGGACCAACAAGGCTCAGAGGAGGCCGCTGCACGGGATCGAATGCCCCCCTTTCCTCAAGAACCCTCCTAATTTTATACCTCGAAAGGATCTTCCTGTAATTTGGCATTAACTTTGCCTTATCTCCCGGTAAAACCCCCAGACCTATATTTCTTATCCCGTCTCCCTCGGGAAAGTCCCACCAGTAAGCCTTTGGGGCGAGCTTCTGGTCAAGGAACAGCTTTATGGCATCTTCCTCACCCCCCTCCTCCACCTCAACAATTCCGCGAAAGGCAATGATCGCATGCCTTATAGGCTCTGAAACCGCCCAGCTTTCGGGAAGCTTTGACTTTATCACTCCAGCAAATCCGCTTGCGTCCACCACAAGCTCTGCCCCCGTTTTCCCACCCTCGTGTGCAATGCCCATCACTCTCCCCCCTTCGATCAGGGGCCTAAATACAGGTTTCTGAACAAACTCTGCTCCGAAATCCATCGCTTTTTCAAGAATCTCCCTTCCGTACTTGACCCTGTCTATTATGTAACCAGGTCCATCGATCTCAAGCCTGAACTCGTAATCAGGAGAATAAATGTGCGCTCTCCTTATCCTTGCTTTTATCTCATCTCCCTCTGGCTCTGGAAGTGGAACCTTTCTGAAAGTATCTTTACCTACAGCATCTCCACACGGCTTTGACCAAGCTCTGCTCAAAGGCATTATGTCGAACACTTTAACCTCAAAACCGGACTTTGCCGCAAAGTATGCAAACGTCGAGCCTGCAGGTCCCGCACCAACGACAGCTATCATAGAAGTGTATGCATTTCATATTTAAATCATGAATTCAAAACCAGAGCATGAAAAAAGTGGTTGTGACCTCCTCGACCAACATCGCGGGAATGAACATAATAAATGAACTGGAAGAGGTTGCGGACATTCACATTCTCAACTCTCCCATAGTGGAGCTTGCAGGCATTGAAAAAATA
>CAYVIY010000014.1:0-8850 GCA_964451765.1 Candidatus Undinarchaeota archaeon | reverse complement strand
CTGTTAATACCCAGAACTCTGAGGAAAATGTTGTCTTCCACATAGACCTTTTTCGGATGCTGTTCTCTTGTTTTGTAACTCCTGGAATAAATCGGCACGAGATGCAGGAGAAAAGCTTCTTTCAGATAGTTCGCGAATTTCAATATCTGCGGCCTGCTCAGCTTGAAACCCATACTTTTCAAATTATTTTCCATCCTAACGCTGCTAAACAGCTGCGATTTCAAAAGGAGGTTTGAGAACACTTTAAATTCTTCCTTTTTTCTTATCCTGTACCTTTCAATAGCATCTCTCTGAATTACCGTGGAAAAATATTCCCTGCCCAGGATCATTCTTTTTGCCTTTGATTTAACAAGTGCTATCTCCGGAAAGGAGCCAAAATCCAGATATTCCGAAGCCACCGGGGAAGTCAGTTCCTCACTCCCCTTGAATCGGACAAATTCGCGGATATTCAGCGGAAAAATGCGGATGGGTACTGTCCTGCCTCTCAGGACCCTGGGCATGTTTTCCGGCGTGAAAACGGACGAAGAACCGCTGACAATAACATTCTTTCTCTGTGTGTAAAGGATTCTGTTCAGGAATCTCTCCCATCCCCCGATCTCCTGAATTTCATCCAGGAGGGGAATTTCATCCTTCCTCTCCTCGATTGCTCCAAATATTTCACCGGGTTCGAACAAAGACAGACGATCATCGCTCATATCTATATAAAAAGAAGACATCCCGATTCTGCCCAGCTCATCAAGAATCTGGTAAAGCATGTACGTCTTTCCAACCCTTCTTATGCCGTAAAGAACAATTATCTTTTTGATCCTCTCTTTGAAGTAACTTTCAACAGCCAGATCTCTCTTTACAATATCACCCGGGGGGAGTATGTCATTCCATCCTTCAATTATTTCATGAACTCCAGTCGTAAACTTTTTCACATATTAGTTTACGATTCTGTATATAAATAGTTAACCAGTTCTCCAACAACTGTTTAGCAGCCACTTCCACACAAACCTCACACCGTTCACTCATCCACATCGACGGTGAACAGGCTCAGGAACCTATCAGGAACGCGGATCAGCCCGAGGTGGAGAAGCGCATCGATGTACGCCCACGCTATCGCGTACGCTTCGAGTGCATCCTCCCTCCGCCCCTTCTCAAGGAAATGACGGGCGTCGCTGAGGTACGCCCGGGCAAGCTCAAAAACATCCCTTCCCCCGGAAACCTCCGCACCCTTCACGACTTCAAAAAGATCAGCTATGCCCCTTTCAAGGTCAAACATAAAAGGTGGAGAAAAAAATCAATAAAAAGGCATCGGGTTCGCGTAACCCCTTTCAACAGGGGTCCCTTTGGGAACCAGCTTCTTTATGGACCGCACATCATCCTTCCCGTTTACGTTCGTGACCACCAGCTTCCCTTCCGACCCTTTCCTCAGCAGGTACATCATTCCGACAACCATGGCTTCCCCGCGCTCCACCGCATCCCTTACGGTCGGAGAGTTGCGGAGAAGGTTCCTGACCTGAACGTCAACGTTCATGACCTCGTAAAAGTGCGAATCCATCTTCTGCTTCTTTCCGTACTCTATGTAATCCCTGAGCTGGTTGTAGAGCACATCGAGGTGGACCCGCAGGCTTCCCTCCTCATTCCTGAAGTCCCCTGAAACCACAGAATTGACAGCACCGCACCCCTCGTGCCCTATGACCATCAGGAGTTTGCTCTTGTTGTGAGCCACAGTGTACTCCATACTTGCAAGGCTCTCGTACCCGGTAAACGCATTTCCAGGATTGTAAGCCTTAAAAGCGAACTGCAGGTTGCTCCCCAGCGCATCAGGATTGAAACGCGCATCCGAGCAGGCTATGTAAGCCACAGGAGCTTTCTGCGAAACGAGATCGTCCGCATCTCCACCCCCTCCGCTTCCCACAAATTTCCTGTTGTTTTCAATAATTTGTTCAAGCAGATCTGTCGGTTCCATACTCCCCAGTAATAAAGGAGTATAAATAAATTGAGGTGCCTTCTATTTAGGTGGACACTGTGCGCAAGCTAACACTGGTCGCGGAGGAAATAGGAGAGGGAACGCAGGTTTACCTCGAGAAGGGCGAAAGCAGGTACGCGTCCCGCGGGGCGAACCCGGAGAGGTTCCGCCACATCCCCACCCTGCTGACAGTGTCCGGGCTGGACCGGCTGGGTGCTGGAGCAAGAATCGAGCTTGAAGAGGAAGTGGTTTACGCGGCAGCCTCCAGGTCCGAAGCGGTTGTGGTGGCGGGAAGAAAGGAAAACGAAAGCAGGATCAGGGAGTACGTGTCCAGAACGACAGGGATTGACTGGTACATAACGGTGGATGAAAAGATCCTTTCCCCTGAAAAAACTCCCGTTGCGATAGCGGTTAACGGTGCGTACCACACTATTATGGACGCCCTGACCCGATACGGGTAGATTATTTTAAACCCCCTCGCGTGCAACGGGTATGACAGAACTGCTCCACATGAAGGACAGCTACTTGAAAGAGTTTGAAGCGAAAGTTGTGAATGTGACCGACAGGGGGATCGTGCTGGACAGGACGGCGTTCTACCCCCGCAAGGGAGGTGTTGACTGCGATACAGGAGTCCTGATTGCCGGAGGGCGCGAGATAAAAATAAAGGAAGTTCTGTGGGACGGGGAAGTGCTGCACATCCCTGAAAAACCGGAACCCATCAGCGCGGGAACGCCCGTGAAAGGGAGGATAGACTGGGAACGCAGGTATCACCTCATGAAACTCCACACTGCGGCTCACCTGCTGGAAGCCGTCATATTCAAGAGGACAGGGGCGCTAATAGGGAGCGGAAGGGTTGAAATAGGAGGCAGCTATCTTGGATTCACTCTGGAGAACATGGACAGGGAACTGATAAGCGAAGCCGTGAATGAAGCGAACTCGCTGATACAGAGGGGCGCTCCCGTCAGGATATACTTCCTCCCGCGGGAGGAGGCACTGAAAGACCCGGAGATGGTAAAGCTCGCGAGCAGGCTCCCGCCGGCCGTCAGGGAGCTGCGCATCGTCGAGATCGAAGGGATAGACAGACAGGCGTGCGGCGGGCCGCACGTTGCGAACATAAAAGAAATAGGGAACATCGAGATAATAAGGATAAAAAACAAGGGAAAGGGAAACAGGAGGCTGTACTACGAAATTCAGTAGAAGGGGGCTAAATCCTCGGATTCGCCTCTCTTGGCTTGAGATAAAAACTGCCCTCCTCCCTCCTCTTCAAAACAGGTAAGGGGAGCCACTCGACCCTGCTCCTGCTCTGCATAACCACGACAGTTGGCACAAAGTCCTGCTCAATTTCTGTAATTTCGGGATCAATATAGGCACTTACCTCCAGATTCATAAATTCCGTATAGGGAGGAACTTCGATCTCCCGTAGTTTTTTGTTGTCCCCTATCCAGTAGAATATGTTTTACCGGATCTTCGCAACCCGTATATCGCATTTGCCTTCTTATCCGTGATCTCAGGAAGCTGGAGCCGGTCGATTATGTCTTCTGGAGGAATTATGTCTCTCCACTCTTCCATTATCGATTTCAACATATCGTACTCTGACAGTACAATCTTATATACTTACAGGACCCGCGGAGACTTCAGCAACCACCGCCACGCAGGGACGAACCGTCACCTCAAAGGAGAAGCGCGAACGGGAAACCATTCAAGCCTGTTCGGCCCGACAGCGACAACAATTTCGGGAGCAGGGCGGTCCTCCAGAAAAACCTTTGAATCCGGAGGGATCTCGACCTCCTCGACGCCTTCTTTGTAAAATAAGTTTAACCTGACAGGTTCTCCCGTGAAATTATAAGAGAGCATAGTTTTCGACCACTTCCTCCGAGCAAAGGGGATCCAGTAAAAAATTCCCTCTTGAATGAAGTATTCTCCAGAGAGCACATATTCGCGCGGAAATGGAAGAGGAATGTCGAAGACGTGCCCTTTGTTTTTCGGGAAGACGTCCCACAGAAACGGGAGAACGTACCGCTTCGAAAGGGCGTGATTGTAATGGTACAGGGGAACGTCCCATCCGTATGCTTCCCTCGGCGCCAGTACAGGTATCAGTTTCACAAAAAAAGCATCTCTGGTCCTGAAAAGATACATTATGGGGATGTACGTCTCGGAATTTCCTTTCAAGCGGTGCCTGACAGTTATATGCAGGGTCCCTTCAAACTCAAAGGGAAGAGACCACGGAACTTTCTTTCCATCTCCAGACCTCAAAGAAATAAATTTCCTGGCGGTTCCCGGGCAGAAAACCATCAGCTCCGTTTCCTCCTCTGCAGTAACCGTGACCAAATCAAGGACTCCTTTCTCGAATACCGTGTAATTTTGCGGATCCAGTTCCCCACTGCTAAATTCATACTGGCTGAAGAAACTGAGACCTTTAGCTTTTATAGCCCGAGAAGCTCTATCAAAAAAAGAAGAAAGGGAAACTGACGGGACCACTCACTCACCTGCATCTACATCGATCCTGTGATCTGGGTGCGCCGCATCTTTAAGACGTTTTCCAGTGCTGGGGTCTTTTTCGGTCGCAAGGTCAATCCATTGTTTGCCGAGTACGGGATCAAAATAGTCCGAGTTAAGATGGGGCCCTTTCAGGTCTTTGTCAACTCTCAACCTATACCACAGGTTATCAAAAAGTCTGCGCTCTATGTTGAAAGATCTGTGAATGTGTAGTGGCACGGGTCATTCCTTCATTGCACCTAACCAGCCACCTTATATGAGGAACAAGGATGCAAATAAATCCTTTTAAATTTCCCGGAATCCTCGTGCGGTGAAAAAGATATACATAACAACGCCGATTTACTATCCCAATGCGAAGCCCCATCTGGGGCACGCCTACACGAACGTGGTTGCGGACTTCCTCACCAGGCTTTACAGGCTGTTCGGGATGCCCGCGTTCTTCCTCACAGGAACGGATGAGCACGGAGAAAAGCTGGAGAAGAAAGCGGCTGAGCTTGGAAAGAGTCCGAAGGAGCTCGTTGATGAGATGAGCGGGCAGTTCAGGGAAGCGTGGAAAAAGCTCGCGATCAACTATGACAGGTTCATAAGAACGACCGATCCTGACCACGAGCAGGTTGTCAGGCAGATCCTGACCAAGCTCTGGGAAAAGGGCGAAATTTACAGGGGGACTTACAGGGGGCTCTACTGCGTCGGGTGCGAGAGGTACTACAAGCCAAGTGACCTCATTGACGGGAAGTGCCCCTACCACCTCAAACCCGTCGAGGAAAAGCGCATCCCCGCGTACTTCTTCAGGCTCAGCAACTACAGGGAAAGGCTCCTTCAGTTTTACAGGGAAAATCCTGACTTCATCCCCGCGGGCAGGAGGGAAGAGATACTGAACAGGGTGCGCGAGCTGGAGGACCTGTGCATTTCCCGTCCAAAGGAGCAGCTCAGGTGGGGGATCGAACTGCCATTCGACAGGGAACACGTGGCGTACGTGTGGGTGGACGCCCTGATGAACTACGTGAGCGGGGCGGGATACGGGACGGAAAAGTTCGACAGGATCTGGCCACCAGACATCCAGCTGATGGGGAAGGACATAATCTGGTTTCACTGCGTGATATGGCCCGCGCTCCTTATGGCGCTGGACCTGAAAATGCCCCGCAGGATGGTCGCGCACGGATTCATCACGGTGGACGGCAAGAAGATGAGCAAATCCCTGGGAAACGTCATAGATCCGTTAGAGCTTGCAGATCAGTTCGGAACGGACTTTCTGCGCTACCTCCTCCTCAAGCTCCCGTTCGGAGAGGACGGAAACATAGACAAAAAAGGACTTCCCCTGATATACGACGAGCTGGCGAATGACGTTGGCAACACTGTGAACAGGGTTCTGCGCCTCGTCTCAACAGTGGAAGCTGGAAAGTTCGAAGTGGATGAAGAGCTCAGGAAAAAAGCAGATGGGCTCGTGGCTCGATTGAGAAGGTTGCTGGAGAACCTCAGAGTTGAGGAAATCGTCCGGCTTTACAGCACTGAGGTTATGGACCTGATAAGGGGGATAAACGCGTATCTGAACGAGCGGGAACCGTGGAAGAAGGAAGGAGAGGAAAAGCGAAACATAATCCTCAACGCGTATGAGACTTTGCTGATCGCAATGGCTCTGCTGTCTCCCGTTCTGGTCAACGGATATGCGAAGTTCGAAAAGGCGGTTGGTAGGGCGGAGCTGGGCAGATTCGGAACGAATGTGAGGAAACCGCGGATGAACAGGCTGATACTCTACCCCAAACGAAACGTGTAAAAAGCCCGGGAGGGAAAACCGTCGTGATACCTGCAACGTTCCTGAGAGCGAAACCCGCGCAGAGTGCAAGGGTGGGAATCCTGGGAGTTCCGTTCGAGAGCAGTTCCACGTTCGGGACGGGAACAAAGTTCGCTCCTTACTACATCAGAATAGCAGGAGAAAACACGGTAGAGTACAGCAACCTGCAGGGTATCAACCTCCTGACGGAGGAGGTCAGCGACTGGGGGAATGTAGACGTTCTGCACGGAAACTTTGAAGGAACGCGGGAGGAGATGCTGTCAGACCTGGAAAAGATGAAGGAGGCAGGGGTGAAGCAGTTTTTCATCATAGGCGGGGAACACAGCATAAGTCCTGCTGTTATTGAGTGGCTGAAGCCAAAAAGGATAGCCGTGATCGATGCCCATCTCGATTTTGAAGAGGAGTGGAACGGAATAAAGCACAGCCACGCCTGTGCAGTTCGCAGGATGGCGGAAATCGTGGGATACGACAGGATAGTTGTCCTTGGCGCGAGGAGCTTCTCGGAAGCGGAAAAGTTCGAGGCAGAGGAGCTCGGACTCAGGTACTACACCAGCCTGGAGATCAGAGAGGATCCGCACATCCTGAGCAGGGAGCTTGCAAAGGCGGACTACCTGAGCGTTGATCTGGATGGGTTCGATCCATCTTTCGCACCCGAAGTCGGAAACCCCGAACCGTTCGGGCTGGATCCCACAGATTTCCTGCTCGCCCTCAGAAGCGCAAAAATCAGGAACGCGGATCTGGTTGAGGCTGCACCGTCCAGTGCAACCACCCCAACGGCATCACTTGCCCTCGTCCTGAGCAGGGAAATAATTGCCAGAATGCTCAAGGTCGAAACAGATCCAGCCAATCATTGAATTTCGTGCGCAGCTCCGAAACCTTTTCTTCATCCATTCTGGAAAGTTCCGAAAAAACGAGAGATACGGACAGAGAAACCTCCTCAATGAACTTTTCTGCAATAGCTCTTTGTATATCTTCAGAAATGTAGTAGTCTGCTTCTTCCCTCGCATCTTTAAGCTTCCTTAAAGAGTCGGCAACATCATTTAGCGCAAATATTTTTTCAAGTATAACCGGAAGCAAGGTGTGGTTTTTACATTTTATGCCCGTTTTCCAAAGAAGTGCCTGACATGCACTGTATAAACCGTAATATGCCCGGGAAACAGCGTCCTCATAAAAACCCTGTGAAAAAAGAAAACGTGCAGCCCTGATCTTCTCCAGTGCCTTATTTTTGAACTCCTCTGAGAGGTTCTCGCTTCTTCTTCCGATACCTAGCTTCCGCTCTTCAGCAGATCTTCAACTATATTTTTCAAGCCTTTCATAAAATTTTTCCACCCCCTTCACAATTACGTGATTGCTCACAATTTCTTTTCCAAGCCTGCTTCCGGGATCAAACTTACCGAATTTTACCCGCACCCTGGGATCAACCGCGACAACCTTTTCAATTACCTTTTCATCCTCTGTTTCTATGAACAGGTCTATATCGCTTTTTTCACCGGAAGAAAAACTTGCGTAGCTACCGAAAATAATAACTGGCTTGCAGGGAATTTCATAGAGCACCTCCACAAGTGCCCTCACCCCCGGAAATCTTTCAAGAAACTTAATCATTTTGTACTTCTCTGCCATAAAAACAAAGTTTTTCGCTTCTATTGTGTTTCTGAGATAAAATCTTTTGATTTTCCCTTCCTTTGATGATCCCACAATAGAACATCCTTTGAGAAACTTCAAGACCCTCACAAGAGTTGAATGAGGAACGTTCACGGTACTCTCAAGCTCCCTCAAGTAATGTGGCTTCTGCTGAAGGGCAAGTACGATCTCAAAAACTCTGGACCATTTTTGGTTCATATGTACCATATATGGACCGGATATTTAAAGTTTCACAAGGTCAAAGTAGGGTGACTTAATGACAGTGGTTTCGTACTCGCCACCCTCGCCTGCGGGGTTGAACCTGTACCTTTCGGAGAGTTTTATCAGTTCTTCCACGTCAACTTCCCGCCCGATCCAGCTCTCATCAAGACCATCCGCACTGACTGAAACGATGACGAACCGGAACCCCTCCCGGACCAGCCTGCGCAGATAGCTCTTTTGATCCGTTCCCCACAGCGGGGCGTAAACAGCAAGACCCAGCTCATCTGCAACAGTCTCGATCCGGGAGCGCTGATAAACAGAGCTTATCGCCCCGCTGACAACCCCCTCAACCCCGAACCTCTCCACGGCTTCCTGAAGGGCGGCTCGCAGATCCGCCAGCTCCTCCTCCTTCTTTCCACTCGTTTCCCTGAAAATGAGGGGGATCCCCGCCTGACCCGCCTGCTCCCTGACCAGCTCCACTTTCGGAACGTGAAACATCCAGCTATCGTCCCGCCGGGACCGGAGCGTCACGATGCAGGCAACATCATAGTTCAACCGCTTCATGATGTGGAGGGCGTACCAGGAGTCCTTTCCGCCACTGACGAGGGCGGCAACCTTCCTGTTCTTCCGCCAGAACTCCCGCAAATACGCGGATTTCGGGCGGGGGATGACTCTGCTGAACCCGGAGCCGTACTGAGCCGCCTTCTTTGGCAGGGGGGCAATGCCCGTCCTTTCCCGAAAGAGATCGCGCAGGATGGCTTTTCCC
>CAYVIY010000013.1:0-8868 GCA_964451765.1 Candidatus Undinarchaeota archaeon | reverse complement strand
CATCTATCCCCCTTTCGGGAACTTCTTTCAACTCTCCCTTCAGGAGAGTTTTCAGCACCTTTTCATCTGTTTCATCAAGCATGACCTTTCCTTCTTTCACTCTGTGCGGCACGCACAGTTTTTCAAGAATTTCCTTGACTTCAGACAGCCTGTTGAGATTGTTTTTTAGTTTGAGGACTTCCTCCCCTGTCAGATTTTCCCAGAAGTATGTGTACCTCGGGTGGAGGGCAACGCCATACTTTTTACTTATCTCTACAGCTTCTTCGAAACTTTCAACGTCCTTTTCCTTCCCACCTTTACTGCGTACTTCTTCTCTCCACCACTCCTCGACCCACGCTCCCGGCTCAAGAACGTGCCCGTTTGTCAGGAACTCGCCGTACGCTATCAGTATATCTCCGAGGAACAGAATCTTTTCAACATCTTTAAGGATGCTCTTTGCCTGATCAACCGACGTTACCCTGACCACGTCGCCGTTTTTCAGCCTGACCACCGGACCTTCAATGCTGTCAACGGGCGCAACGCCCGCGGCTTTTCCCGGAAGCTCGAGCTTGAGCTGGGTCCCGACGGCTATGAACTTGTCTGTTATGTACATTGAAGCGGGGTGCATCCCCACAGCTGCGAACCCCGTGTTCCTCGCCCGACCGTATCTCAGCCTGAGCCCCCCAACAGCGTCGGGGTAGCTGAACACAGGTCTCCCACCCGGTATCTCTTCGAGGTAGACCGCCCTTTTCTTTCCCCCTCCCCCGGAGCTTCCTTTCTCTTTAAGCTCGATCAACCTTTCGAGCCAGTCCCAGCCGTCAAGCCCGAGATCCTTTCCATACTTTCTTATCCGCTTGAACAGCTTTGATGACTTGAGGGCTATCATGCTCATTGTGAGAACCATACCTCCCCTGACCCTGTTCGTTTCCACCCTCGGGAGGTCCTTGTATGCCAGGACTTCGAACTTTTCAGTGGCTTCCCCCGTGACTTCGACCGGGAGGTGCTGCACTATCCACTTAACCTCTTCATAGCTTGGCATGTACTGAAGCCTTGCAGCCCTCTTGTGGTAACTTTCCATCTCGAGATAGTACCTCTCGATTTCCTGTGGTGTTGGGTCATACTTACTTATGCCAAACTTTTTGCGGAGGAAGTCCCCCAGCATGACTATCATTGCGTTCGTGGTTCCCCCCGCGCTCCTTATCGGACCTGCGAAGTAAAGTGCCAGATATTTCCCGCCGTCGTGCCTGTCCTTGATCTCAACGTGCGTCAGACCCTCGAGCGGCGCCGTCACGATCCCAAGAGTCCAGTAAGCTGTTCCTACGCGCATTCCAGCTTCAATCGCTTTTTCCTCTGATTCGAACTGACAGAATTTTCCTGTGGAAACTTCCTCTGCTATCTTAAACCCGATCCTCTCATCTCCTTTCTTGTACTCTTCCTCGAGTTCGAGTATCCTTTCTTTCAGTCCCGAACCTGCGAGCTCAGGTACAGCCACGCTGACGAGGCTTTCAACCCTCGCTGCGAGGTTCTCTGCCAGCAGGATTTCCACATCCGTGGACGGGTCAAGCATCAGGGAACGGGCTTTCTTAGCCACCTCATACGCCTTTTCCGTTTTGAGCTTGAGCAGTTTGAAGTACTCCTGAAGGTTCACAGTCTTCAACTGACCGCACAGTTAAGAGCATTTGTGTGATACTGTTAATAAGACGGATGTTGATTTTCTGTGGACATCGGGATGAAAAATTACGTCACGGACACGCCGGGGGTTCGAGCCCGTCTCAGGCAGTTCGAAGTGTTTGAAGTCCCCAAGCACATTCCAGATGGGCAGGGGGATTGGTACTGGGTTCTCTTCGAGAAGGAGGGCAGGAGCACTTATGAGGCTGTCGGGGAAATAGCAAACACCCTGAAAATTGACAGAAAGGATGTTGGCTATGCAGGATTGAAAGACAAGCATGCGAAAACAATTCAGTGGGTTTCTGTTCCTGTTAAGCCTGAAAATTTCCCCTTCAGGAAGTTCGTTGCAATCCGGAACAGGGGAAAACTCCGGATAGGTGTTCTGTGGGGTAACTGGTTCAGGATAGTTCTTGAGTCGGCGAAGCCCGGAAAGGTTGTAAATGCTTTTGAGAGGCTGGAGAGGATACCGAACGGTTTCGGTCCCCAGCGGTTCGGGAGGAACAACGTAGAGATCGGCAGGTTGCTTGTGCTGGGCAGAAAGAAGGAGGCGATGGCTCTTATGAGGAAATTTAGAATCCCTTTCGAGAAGCGGTTTTTCATATTTCTCGTTGATTCCTACACTTCCTACCTTTTCAACAGGGTCCTTGACAGGAGAATTCACGCGCCTGAGCTGGATGGCGACTTGAACGGGAAGTTCGGTCCCACAGGACCGATCTTCGGGAGGAAAATGCCTTTCCCCACAGGGGTTGCGGGTGAAATGGAGAAAGACATTCTGCAGGAAGAGGGCATCAACCTGAGTATGTTCAGGGGGAAGGGAAGAAGGAGAGCGCTTTTTGTCCCGTTGATTGGGAAGAACGTGAAAATAAATGGAAATAAAGTTGAGCTGAAATTTTTCCTGCCAAAAGGCTCCTACGCTACGATGGTATTAAGAGAAATAACAAAAGAGCATTTTAGCGGGCTCTTTCCTTCATCTTCCTGCGGATCCTCTTGATCCTGCGCATCTTCTTCTTGCGCCACTTCCACCTGCTCTTTCTACCCCTCACTTTCTTCCAGGGATGAGATGTTTTCACCACAATTAAGAGCTCCCAGCGCCCTATAAAAACTTAACTACGGTAAAGCATAAATGTGTGTTTTATTATGTTTTACATGGCATACGTAAAGAAAGTTGAAGTCAGGGAATACGTGAAGAAACACGGACTTAGGGTGTCTGGGGACGTTTTTGATGCTATAGACAAGGCTCTCGAAGCTCAGCTCAAGAAGGCTGTTGAGAGGGCCAAGGCCAACGGCAGGAAGACTGTCAAGGGGGTTGATTTTTAAACCCCTTCTTTTTTGGTTTTTATGAATTTGAATGCTCTTGCAAAGCAGGTCAAGACGAAACAACTTGCGGTTTCCCGTGTTGTGTTCGAGTTTGATGGAAAAAAGTGGGTTTTCAATTCTCCTGTTGTTGTTGAGGCGGATATGCTTGGTAACAAAGTTTTTCAGGTTATGGGAAATTTTTCTGTTGAGGAAGACATAAGTGAAGAAGATTTGAAAATTATTATGGAAAAAACTGGTTGCGATAAAGATAGAGCTGCTAAGGCTCTTAAAAAGTATGGAGATCTTGCTGAAGCAATATTACACATAGAATCAGGAGATGTTTAATTCTTCAGGAAATTTGCTATTTTTTTAAGTTTTTTATTTTTCCTCGCTCTTGTGCTTAGTTACTGTCTTGTTGTTTGATTCTCTAACTTTTATATTTTATTTGTATATTTTTTAGGTTTCGTTTGCCTTATTCTGTGTATTTAATTCAGTAACAGTTCACTTCCCCCTAACTCCAGAAAGGTTTTGTTCTTGCGTATATCCTCTCCGCATCGATGATTTTCTCAAGCATTTCTCTGTCGTTTTGTGAGTTTTGAAGGATTTTCGCGGCAGTTTTCGGTCCTATGCCACTTCCAGACAGCACTATGAGTGCTTTTTTCCCGTAAGATAGAAAAAGAGAGGCAGACATCCTTGCCCTTTCGATCTGCTTTTTTTCCTCCACACTCAGGTCCCTCTTTCTCATTATTTTTGGGTTGTACACGATTCCTATTTCTTTCGCTCCACAGTACGGGCACTTTTCCGGTGCTGACGCTACCGTGAATGTTCCAAGGTATGTTTTGCAGTGGAAACAGTAAAGATTGACCTTCTTTGACAGCAGGCGTTTCATAACGCTGTCCAATATGGCTCTGGACGGTTTTTTCGGCTCGACGCTTTGAGGGTACATTTTTTCCACCAGTAGCCTTCCGAGGTCTCCTCTCTCCTTCGAGAACGTTATGCGACCCTCTTTTATCTCCCTGACAAATTCTGCAGTTCCTTCTATCTCGAATTTGTCTGTAAGGACCTCTCTGACCGTTTCTTCATATACAGGCGTTCCCTTCCACGCGGAAATGAGTTTTTTCGTGCTGAAAGAGGTGAGATCTGCATCCTTTTCTATAACTCCAAACCTTCTTGCTACGTCGAGAAATCTTTTCCGGAATACAGGCAGGTGGGGGAGGTACCTCCTCAGCGTCTTTTCGATTCTGGTTTCGTCTATTTTCCCGAAGAAGTCCGTGGGGATTTCCCCCTCAACTGCGACTCCTATGTGATCGCTCCTGACATTCACAACCTTCCCTTTTTTCAGAGTCAGGTAGATCCCGGCAAGTGTTGACAGTGTATTGTTTATTCTCGTTCCAGCAAAGGTCAGAAACACGAGTATTTTATTGAATCTGTTGAAATATATTTTATCTTTTTCATATTTTCCAAGAGATACAATGAGATTTTCATTTTTGATGAAATATTTTTCAGGGTTTTTTATTGCTTCTGGAATCTCTGACGCGACCATCCTGTCAACGGGGATGAGATCCCCCGTCCAGGTTGCTACCTGCCCCCCTCCAGGGTATCTTGCGCCGTAAATTTTCCTGCCTTCCTTTCGTATGAACTGCCAGGTTTCTCCACCAACAATGAAGGTTTCACCCGGTTCCAGATCTTCCACGAATCCAGAATCCAGCGATGCTACCTTCCTGCCATCGACATCGTACAGAAAATATGTTTTTTCTTCAGGCATCATTGAAACGTTCCTGTAATAGTATTCCCACGCACGTTTCCTCCTGTGATATCTGCCATCATTGAGATTTATTAGCCACAGTTTATGAAGGGTTTTTAGGACATCCTTGAACTCTTCCTTTTTCACACCCGCGAATGCTCCTGACCTTCTTGCAATTTCAAATGCGTCCTTCACATCAACGACATCATTTTCGAGTGCAAGCCCCACCAGCTGATGTGCGAGAACATCAAGGGGGTTGTGAATCAATCTCACGGGTTCCAGTTTTCCCTCAACTGTGAATTTTGCTATGACACCTGATTCGGGTGCCTCATACCTGCTGCACAGTATGTACCCGATAGATACCCTGTCAATCCAGTGACCACCTCTTCCAAGTCTTTGTGTGAATGAATCAACCCTTCGCGGTGAACCGTAGTGAATTACCTGTTCAACGTGACCGATGTCTATGCCGAGTTCGAGGGAGCTTGTTGCAACGACCCTGTGAACAACACCTTCTTTGAAATTCTTTTCCACAATTCTTCTTCGTTCCTTGCTTAAACTTCCATGGTGAACATATATTTCTGTAATTTTTTTAAGGTCGGATGTGAGCTTCTCTGCAGCTGGTCTGGTATTGACAAAGATCAATGTGCTTTTTTCCCGCGACAGTTCAATTATTTTTTCCACTTTTGACTGGAAGTCCATCAGGGGAATTACCTGAACTGTTTTGCGTTTTTGCTTGCTGTTGGTAATAATTTCTGGCGACTTGTTCCCCCAGAAGTATTTTATGACTGAATTGGGGTCTGATATGGTTGCAGACATACCTATCAGCTTAAAATCGGCTATTTTTCTCATTCTTTGCAGCATGAAGCTGAGCTGAGCGCCTCTTTTGCTTCCACAGTACTCGTGGATCTCGTCGAGGATTACGAATTTCACGTTTTTCAGGAGTTCTTTGAATTTTGGGGCTACAGACAGTATCTGAAGCGTTTCCGGGGTTGTTATCAGCATTTCAGGAGGGTCCTTGAGCTGCTGTCTTCTCACGTAGTTCGAAGTGTCCCCGTGTCTCACTTCAACGCGTATTCCCCACCTGTCCCCTGCTTTCACAACTCTTTCAAATATATCCCTGTTGAGTGCTCTCAACGGTGTTACGTAAATACAGGCCACCGACGGTTTACCCTTGAGGAGTTTGAAAACAGGTATAACAACTGCCTCAGTTTTCCCGCTCCCAGTCTCACCTATGATAAGTGTTTCAGCACCGGAAAGTATACTCTTTACACTCTCAAGCTGAAAAGGCGTGAGCTCGTGGATCCCGAACAGGTTTTTAATCTGCTCTATTTCACCGCCCAGTTTCTCCACACCTCTCACATCTGTGTTTCCTTTTTAAACTACCTGTCACTTACATCCTTCAGACATGAAATTTCACTGTATAGTGTATATAAATCAGTAATATTATTGAGCTTATTTAAACTCATTTAATCTCTTTTAATGTTATTTGTTATTGATCTTTGATTTTCTGTGATGTTAATGAGCTTTTTTGAGATCAATTACTCTATGTTCTTTATATTATTGATGCGCATTGATGTTTATTAATGTTATGCATCGAGTTTGTTGATGTTACTGATATCAAAACTGTCTGGAGCTTAGCCCCGGGGGGATTCGAACCCCCGTTTCAGGGTCCAAAGCCCTGCGTGCTTGACCAGGCTACACCACGGGGCTGTCAAGCCATCCGGATTAAACAGTTACCTGCGGTCTTTTATGTTTTTTGCGTAGTTTTTCCTGCCTTTATTACCCTTGAGTTGTATCTTTTTCCTTCTGCTTGCTTAAAGATGTGTGCTTCAGATAGCATATGTGTATTTTTTAGCAACAAATTCTTTTTTGTTTTAACAAATTCTTTTTGTTTTTTTATCCACTAAACAGCTAGATCTATCTCCCGTTATCCCTCCTCCTCTTCCCTCTCTCTTCCCCCTTCACAGTATCTTTTTCAGCACCTTCATCAGTTTCACCGTGTTTGCGTAGAACTGCGGGTGGATTTCATAGTATACTTTTCCCCTGAATCCTTCCCTTCTTTGCTGGATGATCTCCAGATTAACAAGCCTCCTGCGCCATTCTTCAACGCTGCGCCTGTGCCATCCCCATTTCATCATTTCACTTGCCCCGACCCTCCCATTCTCAAATATGTTCCGGAACAGTTCCTTGTAGAACGCTTCCTGCTTCAGCGTACCACCGCACATTGCGCCCAGCCACTCCCAGAGTTCCATGCAAGTACATACTTCACAATTATTTATACATAATACCCCTTTGCTCACCTGTACGCCTCTCTTATACTTCACATTCCCGTTGTGATGTAGCACAGGACAATCCCCATTTGCGGCGCAACAGTTCGTGTTTCTTCAAATTGCACAAAAAATTGTCAAAAAGCTTATCTTTCCAGGGCGTTTCTGCTGATATGCGCTCTGATCCGCTCGTTGAAGTTGTTCTGCGAAAGTACGAACCTCCATCAGACGACCTGCGGAGCAATTTACACTTTTTTCTCCTGTCCCTCGGGCTGGTTCGCCCCGGAGAAAAAAGCTCTCTTGCAGAAAACGTGTTTTTTGAGCTGTTAACCAACCCTAACGGTGTGTCTGTTTCATATCTTGCGAGAAAGTTCGGATGCAGCGAATCTGCTGTCCGGTACCACCTGCAGAAGCTCCGGGAGCTCCATCTGGTTGAAGGGCGGCGGATTTATCGCATTGCAGAAGGGGACCTGGAAATAGCGTTTAAAGTGTTCAGAAGATTTGTCGTTGGAGAAATACTCGATAGGATAGAAGATTATGTGAAAAGAATCACAGATTCACTCTCTCGAGAACCCTGACGAGGTTTTCTATCGCAAAAGCAACGTCCTCCCCCAGCTTTGTCAGTTTTATTATGTTTATTCTTCCTTTCTTTTCGAATTCAATCAACTTGAAATTTTTCATTATCTGGAGCAGCCTGACGCAATGGGAATAAGTGCAATCGACTTCCTTTGACAGCACAGATGCGTACTTCGTACCCTGCCCTTCTTTTATCTTTACCAGCAGCTTTGCAGGCTTCTGATGGAGGAACAGGTTTTCGAGATCCTCTTTCTTCATCAGTGAAATCTTTTTGGAATCTTTTAATAGGTTATGTTTTTTACAAAACATATTTTTCAAGACACTATTTATTTATTATTATTGAATGAATTTATTTAATAGCTTTATTCCAATAACTACAAATGATCCCAACACAGTAGTGGTAATGATATATGACAACGGATAAGTTGGATCAATCAGCCATGCGCTCAGGCTCTTAAGGACAAGTATGGAAACTCCGAGGCTCACACCCATCCCAATGATCTGGACAACTTTCTTCTTGTCTGGCCAGGAGTCTATGGCTATTCCGAGCGTGAGCAGTATTTCGCTGTAAAGAAAGTTTGCAGAAGAAGTGTACACTGACTTGGCGATGGTGTCCAGGGCGCTGATCCCTGTTATTTTTGATATCCTGACGACGCCCACCACCGCAAGTATCAGTGAGAGCAGGTAAAGGAAGAACGAAACGCTCAGAGATACGAAGGATGTTTTCACGTACTCTCCAAACTTGTTCAGCCACTTTTCCAGCCCGGCACCTTTTATTATCAGGTAAAACCCGATTATGCCCGCCAGCAGTCTCCAGCCTGACGTTCCGAGAAAAGCGTAAGTCAGGGCTATTACCCCGGGTATCCCGAACACAAGTTTTGCCATTTCAATGTCTTCGGAGCTCCTTTTAAGGAAGCTCAGAATGGTGTAGTAAAATCCTTTCAGTTCCTCACCTGAGTGGACAGTTATCCTGCTTATGCTGATAATGGGGACTTTTGATTCTATGACGGGGGCTATGAGCTCATCTTCCTTCCCGTCGCTTACCAGGATCACCCCGTCCGCATTGAACCTTTCCAGAACTTTCTCCAGCTGGTTTTTGATCTTCAGATCGCTTTCGTACCCGACCTTCGCAGACCCTGTCAGGACTGCGATTTCCTTTTCATCTTTCACCTCATCCAGCAGCTTTAGCGCCGCAAACATCGCGTTTGCGTCCGTTTCGGAGGGGTCTTTTCTCAAAAGGGAAATGGCAGCTTGCTGAACTGCCTTTTCTCCAACAACAGGTCCTTTTATAGAAGTCTTCCTACCAAGATCGTCATCTCTATCTACACACAGTATTAG